>DAIDTM010000353.1 GCA_027457205.1 Anaerolineae bacterium
GGCGGCGTCACCGTGTCGTACTTTGAATCGGTGCAGAATGCGTACAGTTACTACTGGGACTTGCCAACGGTGCACGATCGACTGCGACTCAAGATGACGGCGGCGTTCAACTCGGTGCATGAGATGGCAACGCGGTTCAAAGTGCACAATCGGCTCGCGGCGTACCTCGTCGCGGTCAACCGTGTCGCGGAAGCGATGCGTCTGCGCGGTTGGGCATAAGGTGTTGGGCGCGGAAAGCGATTCCCGCGCTTTGCATTTCCGATCGATTTCGGGAATTTCATTCCCACGGCGGGAATGGCGATTAAATCTAAAGGAGGGATCCGATGAGTTCAGCGAACGCTTTTGTGCAGGCGCGCGATTTTCTCATTGCGAATCGCACCGACTACGACGCGGCGTACCGCGGTTTCCAGTGGCCCCAACTGACGGAGTTCAACTGGGCGCTCGATTACCTGGATGTCTACGCTCAAGGCAACTCGCGGCTCGCGCTCTGGCTGGTGGATGATGCGGGCGTGGAAACCAAGTTGACCTTCGCGGAATTGAGCGAGCGAACGAATCGCGTCGCCAATTTTCTGCGCGGCTTGGGCTTCAAACGCGGCGACCGCCTGCTCGTGATGTTGCCGAACGTCGTGCCGATGTGGGAAATCATGCTCGCGTGCATCAAGCTGGGCGCGGTGATCATTCCATCCGCGACGCAGCTCACCCGCGATGACTTGAAGGACCGATTGACGCGCGGCGTGGTGCGCCACGTCGTGACCAACACGGCGGGCACCGGATTGTTTTCGGGAATCGAAGGGAATTTCAGCCGCGTCGTGGCTGACGGCAAGGTCGCGGGCTGGACGGCGTACGAAGACGCCGGCGCAGCATCGCCCAAGTTCACGCCGGACGGAGTCACCCGCGCGAGCGATGAATTGCTGCTCTACTTTACGTCCGGAACGACCGCCAAGCCGAAGATGGTGCTGCACACGCACCAGAGTTATCCGGTCGGACATCTCTCGACGATGTACTGGATCGGTTTGAAGGAAGGCGACGTTCACTGGAACGTTTCATCGCCCGGGTGGGCGAAGCACGCGTGGAGCAGTTTCTTCGCGCCGTGGAATGCCGGCGCGACCATTTTCGTTTATAACTATGCGCGCTTCGACGGGAAGAAGACGCTCCAGTATCTGGACCGGTACGGCGTGACGACGCTCTGCGCGCCGCCGACTGTGTGGCGGATGTTGATTCTCGAAGACCTTGCCAAACGTCCGAGCCAGATTCGCGAGCTTATCAGCGCGGGCGAACCGCTGAATCCGGAAATCATCGAGCGCGTGAGCAAGGCGTGGGGCATCACGGTGCGCGATGGTTACGGACAGACCGAGACGACCGCGCAGCTGGGCAATACGCCGGGACAGCCGGTCAAGCCGGGTTCGGTCGGGCGACCGCTGCCGGGCTATCGCGTCTTTTTGCGTAATTCGCAAGGGCAAGAGGCGGACGAAGGCGAGATATCGTTGCGACTCAAACCCGCACCGCTCGGCTTGATGATCGGCTATGCCGACGATGCGAATCGCAGCGCGGCAGTTCTCGGCGGCGATGGTTACGCGACCGGCGATGTTGCGTCGCGCGACGCGGATGGCTATTACTGGTACATCGGCCGCGCCGACGACGTGTTCAAGAGTTCGGATTATCGCATCAGTCCGTTCGAGTTGGAGAGCGTGCTGATCGAGCACAAGGCGATTGCCGAAGCCGCGGTCGTGCCGAGTCCCGACCCGATTCGGCTCAGCGTGCCGAAGGCGTACCTGATGCTCAAGCCCGGCTTTGAACCGACGCGCGAGACCGCGCTCGACATTTTCAAGTTCGTGCGCGAGCGGCTGTCATCCTACAAACGCATCCGCCGAATCGAGTTTACGGACTTGCCCAAGACGATCTCCGGCAAGATTCGCCGGGTGCAGCTGCGCGCGCAGGAAGGCGAGCGCGCGGAGCACCACGAACGCGGGCAGATGGAATTCCGCGAAGAGGATTTTCCGGAGTTGAAGAGCTAATTGAACGCGGACTGACTGTGGCTGAAATGCGCCACAGCCACGCAGATGAAAAGACAAACGGCGGGTGGCAAGCCCGCCGTTTCAATTTCCATCAGGGCGCGACTGAACTGGTCGTGTTTCTGTTCCAACCATTGCGACCAAGGATCAGAACGAGGAGCGCAAATTCGACGACGAGGTTTGTCAGGATGAGAAACAGCCCGGTGATAGCGCGCAAAACTATCGCCCGGCTGCCAATCGTTCTTCAGCCATTTGACGCGCTGCCGCGTTGGTGGTGATGCCGGCTGCCTTGGCGCGTTCGAATACTTTCATTAGCGTCTCGCGGACGTGCATGACCTGCTCCTCCGCGTAGGCAGGCGACCAACCCATCGCCTCGATCCCGGTGATCGCCATCGCGCCTCCGATGTTCACCACAAAGTCAGGCGCGTACAGGATGCCCTTGGCGCGCAGCCGCTCGGCGTCGGCGGGAGTCGCAAGCTGATTGTTCGCGGCGCCGACAATGGCTTGGCATTGCAGCCGCGGAATGGTCTCTTGATTCAGAATGCCGCCCAGCGCGCAGGGAGAGAACAGGTCGCAAGGCGTATCGTAGACTTGGTCCACAGTGACAAAGGGCAGACCAATTTCGTCCCGAAAATGTCGGATCACGGCGTCGTCTACATCGTTGAACGAGACTAGCGCTCCCGCGGCGCGCAGCCGCTTGATCAGTCGACCACCGACGCCGCCGGCTCCCTGAACGAGCACCCGGCGTCCTCGCAGTGATACGTCGCCGAAGAGGTACTCACAGGTGGTTTGGAT
>DAIDTM010000354.1 GCA_027457205.1 Anaerolineae bacterium
CGCAGACGCCGCGCGTGCGCGACGTATTCGACCTGTGGTTTGCACTGACGCACGCCGCCGGGCGCATCGATCCGGCGCAAGTGGCAGGGCTGGCGGGTGAGATCGCGCAGGCGAAAGGCGCGGCAGCGCCGCGCGCGGACGCGCGGTTCAGCCCGGCGGCGCGCGCCGCGCTGGAGCGCGCATGGGACAAGGCGCTGCGCCGCGCGCCGGGTCATCCGCCGTTCGCGCAAGTCGAACGTGAGCTGACCGACGCGCTGGGAGATTTCATCGCCAAGTAGATTACGCAATCCGTATTTTGTTCGACGAAGGTATTCACTATGCTAGACTATTCTTCTCAAATTCAAGAATGTGAGCATCGTCAGGATGTGCAGGCGCGCTTTGCGGACGGTCGTGTCTTGTGTGGTCCCGCCGGCACGCGCCTGGAAGCGTTCGTGCGCGCGGCTATTCCGCCGCAATCGGTCCCGGTCGTCGCCGCGCTCGTCGGCGGTCGGCTCGCCGACCTGACCGAGCCGCTGATTACCGACGTGGATGTCGAGCCGGTTTCGCTCGCGTCGGAGGATGGGATTCGGATTTATCAGCGTTCGTTGATCCTGATGCTGGAAGCGGCGGCAAACGAACTGTTCCAAGTGCACATGGATGTCGATTACTCGTTGACGTTTGGAGGTCTGTACTGCCACGCGATCGAACGCGCGCTGAGCGCCAAAGAGGTCGAGCAGATCGACGCGCGGATGCGCTCGATTTTCGCGGAAGATGCGCCAATTCGACGCGACGTGGTTCGCATCGAAGACGCCGTCGCCTGGTTCAAGTCGCAGGGCGACGAAGAGCAGGTGCGCCTGCTTTCGCAAGTGAACCGCAAAGAGGTGACCCTGTGCAGTCTGCGCCAAGTCAAACAATATTTTTTTGGTCGGCTGCTCGTTCCATCGACCAGTTATTTGAAACAGTTCGCCGTCTGGCCCGATCCGCCCGGACTTGTTCTCCAATTGCCGCAGCGCACGCGCCCGATGGCGCTCGAACCGCCCAAGCGCTCGCCCAAACTGACGGCAGTCACCGAGCAGTATGGGCAATGGCTGTCGCTGCTCGGCGTGCCGGATGTGGGCGCGCTGAATCAGGCGCTGTCGAAGAGCCGCGCGCGCGAAATCGTTCTGGTGGCGGAAGCGCTGCACGAGCAGCGGATCGCGGAAATGGCGGCGAGCATCGCGGCGCGGCGTTCGGTTCGTCTGATCACGATTGCCGGACCGTCGTCCTCCGGCAAAACGACTTTTGCGCGGCGGCTGGCGATTCAACTTTTAGCGAACGGGCTGCGTCCGTTCCCGATCAGTCTGGACGATTATTTCGTGACGCGTGAAGAGACGCCGCGGGATGTTTGGGGCAATTACGATTACGAGGACTTGCACGCGCTCGACCTGGCGCTGTTCAACGAGCAGCTCCTCGCGCTGATGAACGGCGAGCGCGTGACGCTGCCGCTCTATGATTTTGAGAAAGGCGAACGCGAGACAGGGCAGACGGTTCAGTTGACGTCCGATCACGTCCTTTTGATCGAAGGGATTCACGGACTGAACCCCAACCTGGTCCCGCGCATTCCCGCCGAGCGTATCTACCGCATCTACGTCTCCGCGCTGACGCAGCTCAAGCTCAGTCGGCTCAACCGCATTTCGACGACGGACACGCGGCTGATCCGCCGGATCGTGCGCGACGCGCAGACGCGCGGGTATAACGCCAAGGACACGATCGCGCGGTGGGACAGCGTGCGTCGCGGCGAGGAGCGCAACATCTTTCCGTACCAAGAGCAGGCAGACAATATGTTCAACTCGGCGCTGGTGTATGAATTGGCGGCGCTCAAGCCGTTGGTGGAGCCGCTGCTGCGCCAAGTGGAACCGAACACGCTGGAGTATGTGGAGGCGCGCCGGCTGCTGATCTTGCTCGAATGGTTTTATCCGTGCGACGCCAAGATGGTGCCGGAGAATTCGATCCTGCGCGAATTCATCGGCGGGTCGGTCGTGTCTGATTTCGTGCCGCATCTGTAAAAAACAAAACCGCACCGGTGGATCGGTGCGGTTCGTATGTACGCGCAGGTTTTACTTGGCTTTCTTGCGTCGGCTCGAAATGCCCAATTCCATTGCCTTCGACTCGACGGCGTTGAGCGTCCGCTTTAATCGCGCGGCGATTTCGCGGTGCAAAACTTTTTTGCGATACATTTCGCGCAGCAAGGTCACTTCACTCTTGGTCCACTCTTGGTTGTGCTTGGCTGGCTTTGCCATGATTTACCTCCTAGCCATATTTCAGTGTTGACGATTCCTAGTATAGCACAATTTCAGGGTTTGACAAGGCGGGCAGCGACTGCCGGGGCACAATCAATTAACCAGGTCAAGCCAGATATAAATCGCCCCGCGCAGCCCGGTTCAGAAGACTGAATCGAACTGCGCGGGGCGTGTTTTCGTCGCCCTTCGATCGCTAGTTGTGCGAGTAAGCAATCTCCGGTTTCCAAACTTCCCACACCTTGCCGACCAGTTTCGGTCCAGGTGTGAGCGCGGGCTGCCCGGGCTGCCAGCCGGAAGGCGTGACTTGGCCCGTTCCGCGCACGTGCTGGAACGCTTTGATCTGGCGGATCAGCTCAGACACGTTGCGACCGACGGAAGGCGTGAGTACTTCCATCGCCTGAATCACGCCGTCGGGCTCGATGATGAAGCGGCCGCGAATGTCCACGCCGGCGTCTTCGTCGTACACGCCGTAGACCGCGCCGATGCGCCCGCCCGCATCCGCCAGCATCGGGAAGGGCACGCCGCCCGGCACCATCTTGGCGAGTTCCTCCTCTTGCCAAATCTTGTGAACGAAGCGGCTGTCCGTGCTGACCGATAATACTTGCGCGCCCAATGCTTTCAGCTCATCGTATTTGGCGGCAACTGCCGACAATTCGGTCGGTCAGACAAAGGTAAAGTCGCCCGGATAGAAGCAGAGAACGATCCATTGACCCTTGTAATCGGAAAGTTTGAGGTTCTTGAAGCCGCCGTCCACGAACGCGCTCGCTTCGAAATCGGGAGCCGGCTTGCCGACACGCGCCATCATTTTCGATTCCTCCTTTGGTTCGGGCTGCGCCGATGCTGTCGTTTGACTCATCGACACGCCAATGGGACCCTTTGCCGCTTGCACGCACGAGTCTTTCGGTTCTGCCATTGATCTCTCCTTTCGACTCTGTTTTGGGACACGATAGAAAAAGGATGAGCCACGCCTAGCGACCTACGACGTTTCCCATCCTTCGGTAAAGCGTAATCCGCTCATCGCGGCGTCTGATCGTTGCCGCGACCTGAATCCAGTTTAGCGCACCCAAGTCCTAGTTCAGTCAAAAATCCGTCCGATTTGCGACGGCGCGGGCAAGTTCTATTTCATTACTGACCGGCTTCGACGAGATAATTGTTGGCATCCTGCCAGGTTTGCGCGGCGCGCGCAAAGCCGGCTGCTTGCAAGAACGTGATCACTTGATCGGGAGAGACGCGATGAGCGCGCCGTGGTCCCGCCTCGGTCTCCGCGTCGGGTCGCCAATCCAAAACGGCGACGCGTCCATTCGCGCGGACGACGCGCCGCAATTCACTTACCAATTGCTCGGGCGGCTCGACTTCGTGGAACACGAACGCCAGCCACGCCCAATCGATCGACGCATCGGGCAAGGCGATCTTAGGCAGCTCGCCGTGCAGCAGACGAATTTGAGGCGGCGGGTTGCGCTCAGCCAGCGCATCGAGCAATTCCTGGCTCACGTCGACTGCCCACACCTGCCCGGTCGCGCCGACGATCTCGGCGAGTGGAAACGTCCAGAAACCGGGACCGCTGCCCACTTCCAGCACGCTCTGTCCGGGCGTCAGTCCGAACCGCGCGAGAAAGCGCGGCGGGTCCCACTGGGACTGTCGTTGTGCGTTGAGCAGCCGATGCTGATGTTGCGGATCGAATCGTTTATCGTTGTGTGGCATGATTTTTCATTTCCTTTCTTGTTTGGATGCAGCGGCAGGCAAAACGTTTCAATGGTGCTGCGCGCGGCGCGATGAACATTATTCTCCATTTTCGAAAAAATAGCAAAGGCGAGGGGAAGCATCCCCTCGCCTCCGGCGAACGGTTACGCTTGCGCGAGTTCCTGGTTCACCTCTGCGAGACGCGCCTCCAGCCGCTGTTTGCGAAATTCGAGCCACGCTTTCTGCTCCGCTTTGCTCCACGCTGGGTCGTTCCATTCGGACTGGCAGCAGCCTCCTCGACCAGCGCGTCCGTGCGGTCCGCGCATTTCGTAACCGCCGCAATCTCCCCGGCGGTAATGGGCGTGATTTCCACAAGGCATTGTCGATTCACCTCCTTTCGCTAGGTTATGCGAGAAATCGAATATTGTCACGCAAAAAAAGAGACGCCTATTCGCCGCGGCAGCGCGGGCAGTGACAGCGCCGCGCGCGCTGTCGGTGCGGCGCGGCGGACGTGAGAGAAAACATCGCGCGCGGCGTCACGGCGAGCGTCTGCATCCGCGCGATGACGTCAAAGATGCCCGCGTCGGTGACGCGGTACACTACTCCCATACCGTCGCGCTCATCTTGCACCAAGCCCGCTTCGCGCAGAATCGCCAGGTGTTGCGAGATGTTCGCCTGCGGACGGTCGAGCGCGACGACCAGGTGCATCACGTACGCGCCCTGGTTGCGCAGCACTTCGAGGATGCGGAGACGGATGGGATGCGCCAGCGCTTGCGCGATCCGCGCCGATTGTTCGTACGAGTCAGTCACGTGCCGTCACCTTATTCGACATTCCGAATATATTATACAGCCGTTTGGCGTTTTGTCAAGCGGGCAAACAAGAACAACCCGCCGCGCGTCCTACTCGGCTGCCATGCCGCCGTGAATTTCTCGTTCCACGTGCGCCCGGGCTTCCACTTCGGCAAGTTTGATCGCCACATAGGTTGATGCCTCGATCAAGATTTGCTTGCCGGCGGCTTCCGGCAATTCTCGGACGCTTTGCCAGGTGTGACCTTTGCTGCGTAGGTACTCTTCAAGGTACATTCGGCTCAATTGAGTTTGCCGGTCTTCCATCGCAACCTCCTTCTCAAACAAAAACGGGATGATCCCATCATCCCGCCTTCATCACGGTCGCCGAAGCAACACCTCTCAAAGATATTTTACTACAGAAAGGTCAGAATTTGGTCATAAGCCGGGCAGTGTAACCTTCCGGCGCGTGACGCATCGAATAGAGTGACGCAAGGTTGTGCTTGCGCGGACGGCATGGCGCGAATGGGGAGGAAGATAAAATGGCATTTCTCAAGGATACCGACCGCGACGCGTTGCGGGCAGAATTGCAAGGATTGGTCGAGCCGGTGAAACTGGTCTTGTTCGTCGATCAAGAGAATTGCGCATACTGCGACGACACGCGGCAGTTGTTGGGCGAGGTCGCCGATTTATCAGAGCGGATCACGCTGGAAACCTACGATGTGAACGCCGACCAAGCGCAAGCGGCGCAGTTCCGGATCGACAAAGCGCCGGCGATCGCGGTGATGAACGGCAAAGATTATGGCATTCGGTACTACGGCATCCCATCGGGCTATGAATTCGGTTCGCTGATCGACGATATTATCGACGTGTCCAAGGGTGAATCGGGTTTGCAGCCGGCGACGAAAGAAGCGTTGGCGCAATTGACCCAGCCGATTCATTTCCAGGTGTTCGTCACGCCGACGTGCCCGTACTGCCCGCGCGCGGTCCGCCTGGCGCACAAGATGGCGATGGAAAGCGACTGGGTGCGCGCCGATATGATCGAGGCGACCGAGTTTCCCGAGTTGGCGGAAAAGTATGAAGTGATGGCGGTGCCGCGCACGATCATCAACGACGCCAGCTACTTTGAAGGCGCGCTGCCGGAAGCGCAGTTCCTTGCCGCCGCGTTGCAAACGCTGGAAGCGGATTCTGAGAATTAAGGAGCAGTCTATGAAGATCGCTGCGGTGACTGAAGATGGCGTCACCATTCATTCGCACTTTGGGCAAGCGCCGTACTATCAGGTACTGACCATCGAAAACTACCAGATCGTCGCGCGCGAACAACGCGTCAAGCCCGCGCACAATCACGGAACGCACGACGAGCATCATCACGCGGCGGGCGGCGATACGCACGCGCAGGGCATGGCAGCCGTCATCGCCGATTGTCAGGTGTTGCTGGCGCGCGGGATGGGGCAGCCGGCGTACGCCGCGTTGCAAGCCGCCGGCATTCAGCCCATTCTCACCGAAAAACAAAACATCGACGACGCGGCGCAGGCGTACCTGCGCGGCGAACTGACGCACCGCGCCGAACGGGTGCATCGTTAAACGCTGTAACCTTTTGGTGCAGGGCGCGTCAAAAGGTACAGATTCGCGTTAACCACAAAGGAGGTTACGATGAACGGATTGATTAATTTCATGCAGGGAACTGCCGGACGCGTGCTGCGCGTGGTTCTGGGACTCGTGTTGATTTATCTGGGACTGGCTGTCCTCGGCGGCACGGTCGGCATCATCGTCGCGATCATCGGGTTGCTGCCGATCGCGATGGGCGTCTGGGGACCTTGCCTGCTCGGTTTCGTTTTCAAGCAGCCCAAGCGCGCGTAAAGTGGAATCGGTATGGCAGACAAACCCCAACCGCGCGTGATTATCTTTACGACGCCCACCTGACCGCACTGCAGCAGCGCCAAGCAATACTTCCGTGCGAAGGGCATCCGTTTTAACGACGTGGACGTTTCCCGTGACATGGCGGCGGCGCGCGATATGGTGCGCCGCAGCGGTCAGCAAGGCGTTCCTGTAATTGACATCGGCGGACGCATTGTGGTCGGATTCAATCGCCCGCTGGTCGATCAACTGCTCGGACTACGTTAACGCTTCAATAACCTGGGAGGACCAATGACCTTACAACCCTTGGGCACACGCGTGCTCATCAAACCCCTCGAACAAGAATCGGTGACCTCGGGCGGTATCTATCTGCCGGAGACGGCAAAGGAAAAGCCGCAGCAAGGACTCGTCGTCGCCGTAGGCGATGACGAGACGATCAAAGTCAAACCGCAAGACAAGGTGCTCTTCGCCAAGTACACCGGCACGGAAGTGCAGCTGAGCGGCGCGAACCATTTGATTCTGGAAGCGAACGACATCTTGGCGCGCGTGACCGACTGAGATCATCACATGGCGCTCAATCTCCGTCAGGAGATTGGGCGCCTCCTTGAGAGGAAGCCGATGAGTCGCCGTCATTCGCCGGGCGCGTCCCGGAAAGGATTGCCTTCGTCGATCATCTGGATCGTCGTCATCGTCGTCGCCATTGTCGTCGTTGGCGGATTTGCGTTGAGCGGGCTGGGCGGCGTCTCGGCTGCGCGCAACGGAAGCCAAGTCGATTTTACGTTGAACGATTTCTCCGGCAAAGCCGTTCACCTGAGCGATTATCGCGGCAAGACGGTGCTAGTGAACCTGTGGGCGTCGTGGTGTCCGCCGTGCCGCGCCGAAATGCCCGATCTGATCAGCTTTTACCAGGCGCATCAATCCCAGGGATTCGTGCTGCTGGCAGTGAACTCGGAAGATACGGCGAACAGCGCGCAACAATTTGCGCAGCAGGAGCAGATGCCGTTTCCAGTGCTCTACGATCCGAGCGGCACTGTCTCGCGCTTGATGGGATCGAACGGGCTGCCCAGCACCTACGTGATCGATCGCAATGGCAATGTGCGGTTTGAGTGGACTGGACAGATTTCTCCGGCGATTCTTGCCCAGCAAGTGGTCCCGCTGTTAACGCCGTGAAGATCATTTACTACAAATCGCTCATCTGCCCGCGCTGTATTCCGACGAATCGTTTGATGGCGCGCCTGCGGCGCGAGCATCCGGAAATCGAAATCGAAGAGATCGAAGTTCTGACGAATCTACCCCGCGCGATGCGAGACGGCGTGGCGATGCTGCCGACGCTGATCGTCGGCGAAAGGCGTTTTCACCACGCTCCGTCGATGAAGGAACTGTTGGAGGTATTTGAACCTTCACCCGTCGCGTGATATAATGCTGGCAAATTCTTCCAGATCTTGGAATCTGAATGAAGCCAGACCAACCACGCGATGAAGACTTGGTGCGGCAAGCCCAAGCGGGCGATGAGACCGCTTTTACCGAACTCGTGCATCGGCACGAACGGCACGTATACACGCTGGCGCTGCGAATGTTGCGCGAGCCGGCGGACGCCGAAGACGTCTTGCAGGAAACGTTTATCAGCGCGCTGCGCGGGCTGAAGCATTTTCGCGGCGACGCGACCTTCGCGACGTGGCTCTATCGGATCGCCTACAACGCGACGCTGATGAAGTTGCGTCATCCACCAGCCCCGGCGTCGTTGGACGCGGCGATCGAGAATGACGAAAACGCCATGCCGCGTGAATTGACCGACTGGTCGCACGATCCTGAAGCCGCGCTGATGAATAAGGAAACGCGCCGGGTGATGGATGCGGCGGTCGCCGCGCTGCCCGAATCGATGCGTTCGGTCTTTGTCCTGCGCGACATTGACGGGCTGTCGACCGACGAGACCGCTGCGGTGCTCGACATTTCACCGGAAGCGGTCAAGGTGCGGTTGCACCGCGCACGTTTGGCGCTGCGCGAAAAACTGTCGAGCTATTTTGGCGCGCCGCGCCTGACGACGAAGGGAGCCAGCTAATGGACCATATCACCGAAACGTGCCGCGAGATCAAAGACAAACTGTCGGCTTATCTCGACGGGGAATTGGAAACCGCCCTATGCGCGGAAATCGAGCAGCATCTGCGCGGCTGCGACAATTGCCGCGTGATGGTGGATACGCTGAATAAAACGATCACGCTCTACCGTAATTACGGTCAGGACGAGGTGCCGCCGGACGCGCACACGCGCCTGACGCGCGTGCTGAATCTGGAGCGGCTGAAGATGAAAATTCAGCAGAGCACTTGATCTCCATAGCTACGAGTCACGAATCGCCCATTCCAACGGAATGGGCTTTTTTATTGGCGGTTGTTTTTGCGGCAACGTGCGGCATTTGCCTAGCACCCATGTTCTGGATTGACAAGCCGGAAAATCCGTTTTAGAATGATGTCAGCGTTGTCGTCAGCGATTACCTATGCAGAAAACTCATCCTTCGCATGTCACTCTTCGAGATGTTGCACGGCTCGCCGGTGTCTCCACCAAAACGGTATCGCGCGTCGTCAATGAGCAAGGCGAAATTAGCGAGTCCACGCGGCAACGCGTCCAAGCCGCGGTCGAGCGATTGGGCTACCAACCCAACATCCTGGCGCGAAGTCTGGTCAACCGGCGCAGCGACACTCTGGCGGTCGTCGCCTGGGGCATCGATTACTACGGACCATCGCGCACCGTAGTCGGCGTTGAGCAGCAGGCAAACGAGTTGGGCTATTCCCTGTTTCTCAATTTGCTATCCGAGCCGAACGATACGAACGTCAACCCGATTTTGAGCGCGCTCGCGGCGCGTCGTGTGGATGGAATCGTCTGGGCAGTCCCTGAGGTGGGCGAGAATCGCGCGTGGATCGAGCCGGACCGGTTGAAGAGTTTGCCGCCCACGATCTTTTTGAGTATGCAGCCACAGCCCGGCTTGTCTGTGATCGCAGTGGACAATCGCGCTGGCGCAGTCCAGGCGACGCAGCATTTGATCGATCAAGGCAGGCGCAAAATTGGCGTCATCACCGGTCCGTTGGCGTGGTGGGAAGCGCGCGAGCGCTACGCGGGTTGGAAGGAAACGCTCACGCGAGCCGGATTAACTGTCGCGCCATCGTTAGTTGTGGAAGGCGACTGGTCGGCGCCGAGCGGCGAACAATGTATGCGGAAACTGCTGGCGCAGCAGCCCGATATTGATGCGGTCTTTGCGGGCAATGACCAGATGGCATTGGGCGCGCTGGGCGTCGCGCATCAGTGTGATCGCCGGGTCCCGCAAGACTTGGCGATCGTCGGCTTTGACTGCACTCCGGAATCCGCGCATTTCTGGCCGCCGTTGACGACGGTGAACCAGCATCTGGTCGATGTGGGTCGCGTGGCGGTCCAAACGCTGCATAAACTCATCGAGGCGCGGCGGAAGGGCGAAGAAGACTTTGAGCATACCGCGACCATGCTTGCGCCTGAGTTGATGGTCCGTCAAAGTTCGATGCTGACATTGCAGCCCTCTTTGGAAGTTGTCGCAGTTCCCTAGGTCTATCCTCGGTAGGTCGAACACTCGCGTCATCTTTCCGAAAGTTGTCAACGTGAACTATGAAACGTTTCCCGTCAAAGGTGATGGAAGCCCTCTTGGCTCAACGCACTCGGCGTTGCAGCCAAAGGGCTTTTTTGCTTGGAGACGGAAAGGGAAGGAGGTGATCGAAAGAACCATTGTCTTGGCGTTGATTCACCGGCAACACAAACTGGCGTACTCACTCCAAAGGAGGAGAAGCAGAAAATGAAGTACCTGAAATTTGTCTTAATCGCATTGGCTCTCGTCGTAGCGCTTGCCGCCTGCGCGCCAGCCCCTGCGCCTGCGCCAACGGCTGTCCCGCCGACGACCGCGCCCGCGCAGCCGACTGCCGCGCCCGCGCAGCCGACGACCGCGCCCGCGCAGCCGACGACCGCGCCCGCGCAACCGACGACTGCGCCGGCACCGACGACTGCACCCGCGCCTACTACGGCGCCCGTAGCGGCTGGCGGTAAGTGGTGCAGCAACGTTCACATCGTGTTCTTCCCGGGCGGACCACAGGGCGGCGTCTTCGCCGTGAATGTCTACAACGGCGCAGTCCAAGCCCAGAATACGCTGGGACCCAAGGTCGATTATGTGTGGTCGAATTGGGATCCGCAGACGATGATCACACAGTTCCGCACCTCAGCGGCGACGAAACCGGATGGCATCGCGGTCATGGGACACCCTGGCGACGAAGCCTTCGACTCGTTGATCGCCGATGCGGAGAAGCAGGGCATCATCGTCACCAGCCAGAACACACCGTTACCGAAAGCGCAAGCGGCGTATGCCGCCAACGGCTTTGGCTACGTCGGCGCGCAGTTGTATCAGGCGGGCTATGACCTGGGTGCCGAAGCGTTCAAGCGTTCGGGCTTGAAAGCCGGCGACCGGGCGATGGTGTGGGGTCTC
>DAIDTM010000355.1 GCA_027457205.1 Anaerolineae bacterium
GCCGGACGCCCTCGCCGAGACCACCGCGCCGTTCAGTCCGCGCGAGCGCGAGGTCGTGGACTTGATCGCGCAGGGACGCTCCAACCGCGAGATCGCACTGACGCTCAACATCAGTTACCTGACGGTCAAGCTGCACGTGCGCCGCATCTACGCCAAAATGGGCGTGACCCATCGCGTCTCCGCGGTCTTGTGGACGACGCAGTACTGGCACGCTCCGTCCAATGGCAACTCAGAACGTTTGAACGTCCTAACGACCCAACAACCTAACAACCTAACATCCTAACGTCCAATTCCAATTCCAAGGAGGAAACCATGTTCAGAAAAGGCGGTCGTTCGCTCATCGTGATCCTCGCCATCGGCATCGCGATCTTCGTCTTCGTCTCGATGTTCTTCGCGAGCCTAGCCAACACCCAATCGGTCGTCGTCGCCAAAGTGCCCTTGTCCGCCGGCACGCGGCTGACCGCCGAACTCTTGGAGGTCAAGCAGGTCAACGCCTCCGACGCCGAAGCCGGCGCGTTTACGACCATCGACGACGTGAAGGGGCAACTGCTCGTTTCGGCGCGAATGCCCGGCGACCAGATCACCCAGCAAATGGTCGGCGACAAGGCGATCTCTGCCGTCGCCGCTTCGCTGCCGGCGGGTCAGGTCGCTATCGCGGTCAAGGTGACCCAGGACACCGGTCTCGCCGGTATCGTCCGCGTCGGCGACAAGGTCGGCGCAGTCGGGATCGTCTCCGCCCAAGACCTGGGCATCCAGCAAAGCGCGTTCAACTCGACCGCCGCATTCATGGCGACCCCGACGGCGAACGGCGTGGTAGCCGCGCCCGGGCTGGCGCACGCGACGCCGACGCCTAGTACGCCCAACGGCGCAACCGCGCGCATCGTGCTGCACAATCTGCCCGTGCTCGTCGTCCCGCAGAGTTTCCGCTACGAGGAAACCGCACCGGCGGGCGCGTCCACGGATACGTTCACCACGGCGCGCACGACCGCGAGCCAACAGCAGAATTCCGTGATCGTGATCGCCGCGCCCGTCGCGCCAACCGAGATCGCGCCGGGCTATGCGGTCAGCCCGGTCGAACTCCTGGCGCTCCTGAACGCCAAAGGGACGCTCCACTTTTTCCTGGAGCCGACCGCCCAGGGCGCACCCCAACCGACCGGCGGCATCGACCCCCAAGACCTGCTCGACAAGTTCTTTACAACAAAATGAGTGGAGAGCGGAAAGTGGGTAGTGGATAGTCTGTAGTCACGCGAAGCGGTCACGTAGTCAAGTGGTCACGCGAAGCAGTCGCTTGGTCGCGACGATCAGACTACAGATATTCTCATAATTTGCTAAACTTTTGAAAAGTTCAAGCCTGCACCTGCAAAGAACGACTGAATGAGATAAGGCTTTCGCCGCAAGCGAATCACAGCCAGATCAAGTTCATGATGCAAGTGTCCCAGGTTCAGACAACAGACATTGCGGAGTTCAACACACTTGAGATGACTCCACACACCTTCGTCAGGATTTAGATCTGGAGCATACGGCGGCAAAGGTTCAAGGTGGATGTGTTTTGTTCCACCGTCTGCAAGATATGCTTTCACTTCTTTTCCACGATGAATTGGCGAGCCATCCCAAATCACCAACAGTTTGCGATCTAACTGGGTCAAGAGATGCTTTAAAAAATGGACACTTTGTACACTCGTCAGCGAATCGTCGCGCACCATGGTGAACAACCATCCTTGGGGCGTGATCGCACTCATCACCGACAAGTGATCGCGCGTTTCAAACACCCGCAGGGTGGGCGTCTTGCCGCGTGGTGCATAAGTGCGTACTCGTGCTGGCAATAAATAGAAGCCCGATTCGTCCACAAAAACAAGGGTTTTGTGCTCCAGGCGTGCTTGTTTTTGCAACTCAATCCATTTCTCTGTACGCCACAAGGCAATGGCATCTTCATCGCGCTGAGTCGCGCGCACAATGGGTAATTGCGGTGTCCATTGGAGTTCTTTGAGTAATCGAGCGACATGGGATTGGTGATAACACACCGACCATTCCAATTCAATCACTTTCGCAATACGCGCCGCAGTCCAGACATTGCCGCGGAAGCCATACGCTTCTGCGCCATGTGACAGCAAATCTGGGATCAGGCTCTTTTGTTCCCTGGTTAACTCAGGCACACGACCGGTATGTGGACGAGCCAAGAGTGCCCTGGTACCTCGGTGGTCGACCAAGTGAAACCATTGACTCACAGCACCATCGGTCACGCTCAACGCTTCGGCAATCTGGGTTTGTTTCCAACCTTTCTTTTGGAGCGCCAGGGCTTGTAATCGTCGTGACTCTTTCCAGGCGGTGGATGAAATTTTCATACCACCGTTTTAGCGAAGAGAAAAAGTTTAGCAAATTATGAGAAGCTCAGTAAGCGACTACGCGACTAGACGACTCACTGACCACTATCCACTAACCACTATCCACTATCCACTACCCACTGAACTTACAGGAGAAAAACCATGTCCAGCAACCTGTTCAGTTTCACCACGCCGCCGGCGTCTGCTCCCGAATCGGGAGCGGCTGCGCCGCGCGGTCCCGTGCGAGCGATGATCGCGACGCCCGACCTGCCGCTGATGACCGCGCTCAAGACCGCCGCGAACCTGATGGTGGATCGCATCCGGCTGACGACGCTCGCACCTGCCGCCAACCTGATCCGTCCCGCGCTCACGGACAATCGCCCCGAAGTCGTCATCCTCGACGCAGAATTCGCACGCGACTTGGGCGAGC
>DAIDTM010000356.1 GCA_027457205.1 Anaerolineae bacterium
GGCGAGATCGAGAATTCGGTCACCCAGACTTCCGGCACGCTCCACGCCTTTGCCCACGCCTCGAATTGCTGCGTGAACTGGATGCACGCGTTCGCCGACCAGGCGTAACAGTGTACCGCTAGCGCGTTGAGTCGCGGCGCGGTACCGTACATCGATATATAGTCGTTGCGGAAATCTACTAGCCAGGTCGGGTTAGCGCCGCTGGGCGCGGGGGCAACCAATTTACGATTTGGATACAACTGCTCGACTTGCCGCCACAAGGTCGCCGCCTGCGACGCCGGAATGTTCGCTTGGTCGGGCGAGTCGGGTTCATTGAATCCCATAATCCAATTCGAGTTGCCGCCGACCGTACCGCCAACGTCGGACGCTTGGTACAGCATCGGAATATTCTCAACGCCGGGGCAATTGTCCGGCTGCGGCGTCCATCCGTACTCCCAGGTCGCGCCCACTTTGGCGACGGTGTCGCAATCGTGATACGTCAGCCCCACGCCCTTCTTCGACGGTGGCTGCGCCAACGGCGCTGGCGCAGCGATCCGCTGGGTCATCGGCATAAAGAGAACATACTGGTTGTTCTGGCTCGGCGCGCGGCGCGGCGCGGCTGGCGCAGCTGTCTGCGCCGGCGCGGGCGCTTCCGCGCGCACAACGGAATTCCCCAGTGGAATCACCAAGACAAATATGCTGAGAACCAACGCGAGGATCAAAGCAAGACGGGATCGCATTCAGACCTCCCGATGAGATTGGTGACGGGCAGGAAACAAAAAGCCCGTCGTTGCCGCAACCAGCGGAACAGACAGACCTTGTTCGGGAGGTACTGATATGTCCACCTTCGGCGGCTTGGCAGTCATATCCCTCGAAAAAGGGAGTTAGACCCATGGCTTTGCGTCCCCACCTTTCAGTGGGTTTGCTATTGTCGAGTGTTTCTATGTCGATTATATCGACCCGTGATATGTCGGACAATGGGACACGAGTATAATAGGATACCAGTCACGGCGATTCCGCGTGGTACGTGAGACGACTTTTGTCACTGCGCCGGGAAAGTCGTTGGATTAGAATGAGAACAGGAATCGGACTGGTGGCATCGATCAAGGCACAGAGGAATTTGATGCGAACAAAATTTGCGCTCGTGATGGTCCCGCACGAGCACGGCGCGTGGGCGATGTTCGCCGCGCCGTTATTGATCGGAATTGGCGTCGCGCCAACGCTCAACAGGGCGGTCGGGCTGTTCGTGTTGACCGCGTTTGGTTTCTTTTTATTGCGTTATCCGCTGGCTATCACGATCAAAAGCCGCGCGCCGGACGCGCGGCGCAGCGCGCTGCGCTGGAGCGCGATTTACGGCGCGCTGACGATTGTCGCCGGCGCGGCGATGCTTGCCGTGACGCGCCTCGGGTGGCTCATTCCGCTCGGCGCGCTGGGCGCGCTCTCGCTCGCCGTCTACTTGTGGCTGGCGGCGCGGCGCGCGGAAATGTCGCTCGCCGGCGAATGGATTGGCATCGCAGGGTTGGCGCTCGGCGCGCCCGCGGCGTACCTCGTCGCGACCGGGACGCTCGATGCGACCGCGCTGGCGTTGTATGTGTTGAACTTGCTGTACTTTGGCGGCACGGTGTTCTACATCAAATTCAAAGTGCGCGAGCAACCGCGCGTCGTCGCGCTTACCGCCGGCGCGCGCGAAAAATTGTGGGCAGGACGCGTGACGCTTGCTTATCACGCGCTCGTACTGATTCTCGTCGCGCTACTCGCCATCGTCGGACGCGTGCCCGCGCTGACAGCAGCGGCATTCTTGCTGCCATTCGGCAAAGTCGTCGCTGGCGTGATGACGCGTCCCGCGCGCTTGAACCTGCCGCGGCTGGGGATGATCGAGTTGGTGATTACGCTCGCGTTCGTGCTGGTCGTGCTCGCAGCGTATCGCTGGTTCTGAAGAACGCATAGGCAGCGCGTAAAGCAAAACCTTCCAGGTCGGTTGGATCTGGAAGGTT
>DAIDTM010000357.1 GCA_027457205.1 Anaerolineae bacterium
CTGGGATTCAGCCCCGCGAGCGCGACGGTGCGCGCCGGCGCGCCGCTCGACGTGAATCTGTACTGGCAAGCGCGGCAGCCGACGAACATCGACGAGCATCTGTACGTTGGTCTCTTCGCGGCAGACGGCGCGGTGGTCGCATCAACCGACGAAGTGCCGCTGGGGGACGCGCTCGGCACCTCGCGCTGGTCGCCCGGCGAAATCTTGCGCGACCCGGTGCGATTGGCTGTGCCGGCAACCGCGCCGCCGGGCGATTACGTCTTGCGCGTGGCGATGTACGATCCATTGACGCACGAGCCGCTCACGGCAGCGCCAGGCGAATGGATCGCGGCGAACGATCAGATCGAGCTGACGAACGTGCGGGTGGAGAAATGAAGAACGCCGATGCGGTCAAAGGCATCGGCGTTCTTTTTGTTGGGCGAGTTTATAAAACGGAAGACTGGATCTTGAACAATTCTTGAATCCCCGCGCGCGCGAGAGTCACCAGCCGATCCATCGCGTCGCGCGCGAACGGTTCACCTTCCGCCGTGCCCTGCATCTCGATGAACTTGCCCTCGGCGGTCATCACGACGTTGAAATCGACTTCCGCGCGCGAGTCTTCCTGGTAGCACAGATCGAGCATCTCTTCGCCGCCGACGATGCCGGCGCTCACCGCGGCGACTGCGGTCTTGAGCGCGCGCGGCGACGCGGTTTTATCGGCGATCATCTTTCGCACCGCGATGACGAGCGCGACGTACGCGCCGGTGATCGACGCGGTGCGCGTGCCACCGTCGGCTTGGATGACGTCGCAGTCGATGGTAATCGTGTTCTCGCCGATCAAGCGCAAGTCCACTGCCGCGCGCAGCGAGCGCCCGATCAGCCGCTTGATCTCCTGCGAGCGCGCACTCGGCGTCGTCTCGCGCGGGGTGCGCGTGTGCGTCGCGCGCGGCAGCATCGCGTACTCGGCGGTGAGCCAGCCCTGCCCGCGCCCGTCGAGCCATTTCGGTACGCCGGGCTGTACGCTGACCGCGCACAGCACGCGCGTCTTGCCGGCTTCAATGAGCACGCTGCCTTCGGGGTAATCGATATAGCCCGGCGTGATTTTCACCGGGCGCAGTTCGTTGTTGCGGCGATGGTCAATTCGCATATTGCATCAACTATGCCCAGCCAGGAATTTCGCGAGCGCGGCGTTGAATTCGGCGGGGTGTTCAATGGGCGTCGCATGGCGCGAATCTGGAATGACGACGAGTTGCGCGTTGGGCATCAGCTTGACGTATGCCTCTTTTACCGCTACGGGTGAATAATCCTGATCGGCGGCAATAATGAGTGTCGGACATTGAATCGACCCCAATTTGCCGACGACGTTCCAGCCCAGCATCGAGCGCGTCGCTTCGATATAGGCGCGCGGATCGTTCTCTGCCCAGCGTTCGATAAACGTTTCGCGCAAGGCGGCGTGTTCCGGTTTGGGAAACAGATTAGGCGCGAGCGCTTGCCCCATCGCGCGCATGCCTAATTGCTGCACGATGCCAACTCGCCGCTCGACTTCAGGTTTGGCTTGTTCTGGATCGCCAAGCGTCGGCGCGCTGTTGACGATGGTGAGCGTCTTGACCATTGTGGGATAGTCGATGGCGAACTGGAACGCGACCGCTCCGCCAAGGGATATGCCGACAATGTGTGCGGATGCGACGGCTAACGCTTGAAGAAGACACGAGAGGTCATCCGCAAACATCGGCACGGAATAGGGTCCTGCGGGCTTGTCGGATTGACCCTGCCCGCGCAAATCGAATGTGATGACTTGGTAAGATTTGGAGAACTCTGGTACCTGGGATTCCCAGTCGCGTGTGCTTGATCCCAAACCGTGAATGAAGACGAGGGGCTGACCTTCGCCGTGCATTTCGTAATACAGGTTGATGTTGTTCGATTGAATCTTGGGCATGGCGAGACTCCTTTGTCTGCCGCCGATTGAAAATCGGCGTCTAATCATCTGCAAGTCGGCTCAAGCCGACTTGGCGCTCATTCAGCCGTCGGTTACAACCGATGGCGTGATTTTCACCGGGCGGAACTCGTTGGCGCGGCGATGGTCAATTCGCATCAATCATCAACTGCGCGTGCGTCGTTGCCGGGGCGCGGGGGTTGGCGGATGCGAGCGTTCTTTAGTCGCTCTGCGTTTTGCCGCGCGCCGTGCGAGCCACGCCTTGAGCGAATGCTGGCTTTCACCCGATGGTCTGCCCAGCACCAAACCCTCAACGCTTAGATCTTCGTCGAGGTCGGGCCAGTGAATGCCTTCGCCGTCGCCGATGAGTCGCCACCTGTTACGCTCCTTCGGCGTTCCGTGCAATAGTCGAGGATACCACGCCAATGGTGCTGAAACAGTACGTCCGTCGCTGAGGTCAACGCGGAGCGCGTCTTTGGTCACTGAAACGCTTTGCGCGGTCACTGTACGTAGTTCAATCGCTAAAGTATCCATTCCACCTCCGGAGAAAGAACTCCCTGTTTTGCTCCACGAGTTTCTGTATCCGATTGATTTCAGTTTGGCTGAAACCTCTGCTAGATTCTAATCGAACTGGGTCAAGCCAGAATTTGGCTCTGTACTTTTCGCGCTCGACATGGACATGGGCTGGTTCGTCATAATCGCCGGAATAGAAGAAGAATCTGTATGGACCAATGCTTCGGATCGTTGGCATAGATTCTCCGGTTCTGCATCGATTGGCGAATCAGAGACGTTCGCCACCGAATAAATTCGGCGTCTAATCATCTGCAAGTCGGCTTAAGCCGACTTGGCGCTCAGTCAGCCGTCGGTTTCAACCAATGGCGTGATTTTCACCTGGAATGATTTCAAATTGCGTTTCGAGAAAATCGCGTACCTGAGCGTCGTTGCCTTGTACGCCGACCAGCACTTCCATCCACGTGATGTGGCTAATGAACACGCGCGTATAGCGGCTGTATTCTGCGTCAGCAGCGGAAACGCCATTCAGCGCGTCAATGACGATATTGGTGTCAAAGACGGCGTTCATGTCCGGGCATCCCATTCCTCGCGCAGTTTGTGCTGATACTCCAATGCGTCAATGTTCCGTCCGCGCCACGAACCGAAGGCAGGATGCTGACGGAGCGGACGCTGCTCAGCTGACGGCGTGGAAGCGAGACGCTGTCGCAGAAACTCGGCAAAGTCCAGCACTTCATTTTGTTTTTCCGGTGGCAGTTGTTTCAACCGCCGTTCAAGTTGTTCTAGGAGGGTCATGGGAGACCCCTTGAATAGTCTGGTGCGATTTTCACCGGGCGGAGTTGGTTGTTGCGGCGATGGTCGAGGCGCATATCGGTAGTCAGTCGTCAGAATTCAATGTTCACCGCCGATTTTCAATCGGCGTCTAATAATCTGCAAGTCGGCTTAAGCCGACTTGGCGCTCATTTAGCTGCCGATGGACTTGTTTTCACTCGAGATCCTTATTTTCCATGCTTCTGGCTCTTTTCCCCAAAATTCGTTCTCGAATATGCTTTGATACGGATTTTGGAAGATCCTTGGCATATAGTCTGACCGATTCATCTTGTTTCTGTCAACGAGATAAAGAAAGTATTTGTCAGTGAATTCTTGGGCTGTTTCGATCTCATTCCGTGACCAATAAAATACGACTTTGTCCGAATATGATTTCACTTCTATAAATCTATCCAAGAAGACGGATTCTATATCATTAAAAGATTCTATGTCGAAGCCAGCATTTATATATTCTCTAGAAACTCTTCGGATATTTTGAATTAATGGATGCCCTTGGAGCCTACGTTGTTCAAACTCCATAGCAAAGATTTCTGCTTGTTCCCCAAGTTCTTCTTGCCTCTCCTGCCTGATTTTCAACCCCGAAAGTGTAATCCTTCGTGTTTGGTTTTCCCTCTCTGCCCGAAGCGGATTCACGACTAATGCCTCGAAAAGCTCGGTGAAATCCGCCTTGACGAAAAGATCGTTTGATCCAAGTGTGGAATATCGCTCAAAGAAACCCAAGGATATCAAAAGGTTTCTGATGCCGTAAAACTGAAACGGGATCAGATTTTCCTTTACATAGAAGAGCCTCCTAATCGCATCCTGTCTTACCCGTTGGGAAGCGGTGTACCTGTTAGAACGACTCTTGATTTGCAATATTTGGCAATGCTCAACACCGTTGGTGCCCAAACACCACCGTCAATATTTTTTATCCTACGTGCTTCATCTAAGACAACCAATATTTTGTCCCCAGGCTGCTGCTTTAACAGGTAAGAAGAGCGCAAGGTCAGATAATCTTGAATCCGATTTCTCTTAGATATTCAAAGGTCGGGTTGTAGAACTCTGGCCTGCGCGTCACATCTTCTGAGTCTCCTGGGGGCACGACAATTACCATTCCTTGTCTGGCACGTGTTAAAAGAACACGATAAGCATTCTTGAGATAATTCTGCCGTTCAGTTTTCTTGATATGATTCCAATGATCTCCAATAAAAGACCAGTGTTGCCATCCCTTTCGGGAATATCGGAAATCTGCATCCCATGTTACACATGCCCAATCAAGTTCAAGCCCTTGTACAGCGAATTCGGTGGCAACGTCCTCAAGATAAAATGACGAACGTACATCCTCTTTTCCATCAAGAAACCAATGGATTGGGTCCATCGGCGATTTAACGTCGATTGCATGTGGTTTTAGTCGTTGCGCCTGTGAAGAAACCACAATCCCGTATCGCTCAGATCCTCGTGCTTGTTCTTTTAGCCAGCGTTTTGCATTGGAAAGATCACGTGTAATCACGATGGGATATTTGTTTGTCACTTGTGCAAGTGTGTTTCGTGCTTCAGCGGCGTCCAGATCTAGCAGTTGTTTAACCAATAGCGAGACATGCTCTGTCCGAAACGAACGCATTGAGACAGCAAGGTGCAGTTCGTCCTTGGTTATAACATTCAGACGCGATTTGATGTTTTCTAATATTCTACCTGCCCCATACTCACTGTCGGTCAGTCGAGATGAGATATAAATGTGCCAATTTGAGAAGGAACGACTCAAAGCATCGATCCATTCGCTGATTCCCGCCTCTCCTGTATTGATTTCTTGTCCACCACCAACCAAGCAAACAACGACTGCCCAATCCGAATGACGATCAAGACAAGAAATCAGGAACTCGGGCTCTGATTGACTGAAACTGGGCTTGTTTTTCCTCCGCTTCATAAAGTCTGCCGTCTTTTGCAGATCCCACGCGCGCTGCGCTTCGTCAAATAACGCTACGTGTTCGATGGGTGGTTTACTGAAATCAATGAGACACTCATCTCGAAAATTGTGGACATTCTGAATGAACATCTTGACATCGCTCATTGCCTCGCCTTTTTTAATCCTGTGCCCCAGTTCCTTTTCGTGCCGAACCTTGTCACGCGCTAAAGCTTCACGCAAGATTGCAACGAGCGGACCATTGCCCGAAAGAAAAACGCTATAAAGGTCATTGTCTTTGTCGATGTGTTTGGTTGCAATATTGAGTCCAACTAATGTTTTGCCAGCTCCTGGCACACCAGTTACGAAACAAATGGCTTTTTGTGATTTGATTTTTGAAGAACGGATAATTTCTGAGATGGCGTCGGAGGTTTGACTCAGATTGATGGCACTGGCGTCACTGCGTGAGATTTCGTCGACCGTGTGACCTTTGTACAATGCCATCGCCGCTTCGATGATTGTCGGAGTAGGACAATATCTGCCAAGCTCCCATTGCATTGGGTTAATGTCAATGCCATCTGCAAACTGCAAAACGTCTGCAATCACCGAGCCAAGCAATCCTGTATTGCACTTGATGGGAATAAGTAATTTGTCGTTTTGAGGCGTTGTTGCGACAACCGTTGCGGTATGTTTTGCTTTCGTAGCTATGAGTATTGGGGCTATTAGATGCTCGTGGCTTGGCTCGTGAAAGTTCTTTAAATCCAAAGCATAATCTAGAACCTGATCTACGGCACTTGAGGAAAACTCTTTTTCACCCACTTTGAATTCGAGAACGAATATCGCTGGCCCAATCAAAATCACGACGTCAACGCGTTTTCCCATTCGCGGAATCGAAT
This sequence comes from Anaerolineae bacterium, assembly GCA_027457205.1. Classification (GTDB taxonomy): domain Bacteria; phylum Chloroflexota; class Anaerolineae; order UBA4142; family UBA4142; genus DAIDTM01. The sequence continues at coordinate 6,026 of DAIDTM010000357.1, forward strand.
ATTCAAAATACACCACTCCTTGAAAAGGTGATAGGACTTGATGCAAAATAGCAATCTCTTCCAGCCACGCATCGCGCTGAGTTTGTTCTATTGGAAAATCACTGCTTCTTACCAGTTTGCCAAGTATCTCATCTGGAGCAGCTTTCAGAAAAATAGCGATTGAGTCGGAATAATATTCTCTTCGCATGTCAAGATTCTCTAGCGTTACTTCCAAGTTTTTTACATTCCAAGTTGTAAGGCTTTATATTTGTCTCGACGCTTATTATCAACGAACTTCCGCCTCCACAAACTTCTATGAGACTTTGGAAAACCAGGGTGACAATAAGGACATCGATGCCAGAAACATCCATTCACAAATATCGCGATTTTTCTGCCCGGGAATGCAATGTCTGGTCGACCAGGAGCCTTCTTCCAATTCAGCCGGTATCCTCTAATGCCTGTTTGCCGCAATGCTCGCCTCAAAGATAACTCCGGTTTAGTATTCTTTCCCTTGTTGGCACTCATAACTCGCGAAGTGCTTTCTTTCAGAGGCAAGGGAGCTCGTCCGTCTCTTAGGTAAGTGCTTTTCATTGCTTTGATACCTAACTTCCAAGTCAGCGATTGAATTCTTATTTCTCCGATCTGCTGTACACAATGAAACATTCTGCGCTAACGCCGAATAGCCAGCCGCCACACTCTCGTCTGACTGACTGTGGCGCGTACTGCGCGCCACAGTCATGGCTACTGTCTCACTGCCCTACTGTCCCACTGTTTCGCGTTCCACTGCTACTTGCTGTAATCGTAAAATCCCTTGCCGCTCTTGCGTCCCATGTAGCCCGCGGTCACCATGCGGCGCAGCAGCGCGGGCGCGGCAAAGCGCGGGTCTTTCAATTCCTTGTACATCTCGTCGGCGATGAAGAGCGTCGTGTCCAAGCCGACGAAATCGAGCAGCGTCAGCGGTCCCATCGGATGATTCAAGCCGAGACGGATGCCAGTGTCGATGTCCTCTTTCGTCGCAAAGCCGTTCTCGAACATCCGCACCGCGTCCAGCAGGTACGGCACGAGCAGCGCGTTGACGATAAACCCGGGCGCGTCCTTGGACACGATGACGGTCTTGCCCAGCCCTTCGCCGAACTTGCGCGCGGCTTGGTACGTCTCCTCGCTCGTCAGGAACGTGCGCACCATTTCGAGCAGCGGCATCACCTGCACCGGATTGAAGAAATGCAAGCCGAGCACCTTGTCCTGCCGCCGCGTCATGCTCGCCATCTCGATCACCGCGAGCGACGACGTGTTTGACGCGAGGATCACGTCCGGGCGCGTCACCTGGTCGAGTTCTTTGAAGATCGATTTTTTCAGCTCGAGATTCTCGATCGCGGCTTCGATCGCCAGATCGACGCCGGCGAGGTCTGCCATGTTCGTCGTGCCCTTGATGCGCGCCCACGTCGCATCGCGGTCCGCCGCGGACAGTTTGCCGCGCTCGACCGCGCGCGCCATCGAGCCGCTGACGCGGTCCAGTCCTTTCTTCAGAAAATCGTCGTTGACCTCGCGGACGACGACCTGATAGCCGTTCTTCGCGATCAACTCGACGATGCCGCTGCCCATCAGTCCGCAGCCGACGACGCCAACTGTTTTGATCTCCATTGATCTCCTCCTCGAATTTGGTGGTTTGGTAGTTAGGTGGTTGGGTAGTTAGTTCGAACCACCCAACTACCCAACCACCCAACCATCCGTTCTTATTTCAGTTCGTACGATTCGCCCGGTTGCAGCACCACGACCTTCGTCGTCGGCACTGCTTTTTTGACGCTTGCGGCGAATGCCTTCGCGTCCTGCTTGAGCAGGTCGAAGGTGTTATAGTGCATCGGGATCATGACCTTGGGCTTGATGAGCTTGATCGCGCGCAGCGCGTCCTCGGGTCCCATCGTATAGTTGTCGCCAATCGGCAGCATCGCGAGATCGATGCCTTCCTCGCCGATCAATTTCATATCGTAAAACAAGCCGGTGTCTGCCGCGTCGTAGATTTTCTTCTTGCCGAGCGTGAGCAAAAAGCCGGATGGGTTACCGGCGTACCGACCGTCCGGGAACGACGAGCCGTGATGCGCGATCGTCAGCTTGACGCGCCCAAAGGGAAAAACCTTGCTGCCCCCGATGTGCAGATCGTGCACCTTGCATCCATGTCCTTCGCAATACCCTGCAATCTCAAAATTGCTGATGACCTCTGCGCCGGTGCGCTTGGCGATATCGACGGTATCGCCAAGGTGATCGCCGTGCCCGTGCGAGACGAGGATGAAATCGGCGTTGACCTGATCGGCTTTCACCGGCGCGACCGGGTTGCCGCTGAGAAACGGATCGATGAGGAGCGTGCCATTCGGCGTTTCGATGCTCCAGCACGCGTGCCCGTACCACGTGAGTTTGATAGCCACCGTCAGCCTCCTGAAGAAGAATTGAACAAATTATATCACAAACAATCTCGGATTGCGAACCGGCTTTGTTGTGTGTTATAATCGCGGCAACTCGAATCCCGGAGTTACCCATTCGGCTGCGCACCAGCAGGCGAATGAAAATTTCACCGCAGAGAACGCAGAGGACGCCGAGTTTCGGTTTTTTCTGTGTAATCTGCGCAATCTGTGGTTATTTCCAAGAAAGCAACGATGATTGGCGCATTCTTCGACGTAGACGGAACGCTCTACACCGCGCACATGTGGCGCGGGTTGATGCAGTACGCGGCGGCACACGGGCGCAAGAATCAAGTGCGGCTGTACTATGCCGCGCTGATGCCGCTGTTCTGGCTGCGCAAGGTGAATCTCATCAGCGAAGAAGGTTTTCGCAAGCCGTGGGTCTCCAATATGGGCGTGATCCTGCGCGGGTGGAGCGCGGCAGAAGGTGACGCGGCGTTCCGCTGGATCGCGGAAGATTTTATCCGCCCAACCGCGCGCACGGACATCTTGTCGATCCTGCATGATCACGTCGCGCAGGGACACGTCGTCGTTCTCGTCTCGGCGATGCTGACGCCGGTGCTGCAAAAACTCGGCGCGTCGCTCGGCGTGACCGGCGTGGTCGGTACGGACGTTGCCAGCACGGACGGACGATTGAGCGGCAAGATCAGTCCGCGCGTGTGCACCGGCATCGAAAAAGACCGGCTGACGCGCGAATTTCTGCGGGCGCGCGGCATCGCCGTTGACTTGAGCGCGAGTTACGCCTACGCCGATTCGATCAGCGACTTGCCGCTGTTCGAGATGGTGGGGCATCCGATCGCGGTGTATCCCGACGTGCAGCTTGCCGCGCACGCGCGCGAAAAGAATTGGGAGATACTACCGAAAGATTAACCGCAAAGGACGCAAAGAACGCGGAGAAAAAACCTTTGCGACCTTTGCGCGCTTTGCGGTTCAATAGAGGGAGTCTCGAATGAATAATAGCCGCGGTACAGTAACGAATCTGCAAATCTGCACCGCGCACCACGCGCCGATGCAAGTCAAAGAATGCTTGCGCGCCATGACGGACTTGGGACTGGAAGGCGACGTGCACGCGCGGCAGGGCAGCACGCGGCAGGTGCTGTTCATGGACGAGGAAACGCTCGCTGCGTTCGGCTTGAGCGCGGGACGCGTACGCGAAAACATCACGACGCGCGGCATCGACCTAAAAATGCTTGCGGTGGGCACGCGCGTCCGCGTCGGCAGTGCGCTGTTCGAGATTACCAAGTCGTGTACGCCGTGCGATTTCATGGACGACATTCGCCCCGGCTTGCGCGAGCAGATGGAAGGGCAGCGCGGAATGCTCGCGCGCGTGGTCGAGGGCGGCGAACTGCGCGTCGGCGATGCGATTGATGTGGCGGCGACTCGCTGAGCCGACCGACTTGTGTGTCTATTATGGAAGCATACTGCGTCAAGTGTAAAACCAAGCGCGAGATTCAAAATCCGCAGCCGCTTTTCAACGCGCGCGGCGCGGCGTACACCAAAGGCGTCTGCCCGGTGTGCGGTACCGGCATCATGCGCCTCGGCGCAACGGACGCGCACGCGTCGCTCGACCGCGCGGCGATGATCGCGCAGGCGAAGAAGACGAAAGACGACAGACAACGGACGAAAGAAGAGACGGAAGACCGAGGACGGAGGACGGTAAAGCGTTCGTCTTCCGTCACGCGAAGCGGTCCTCCATCCTCCGTCGGTCGTCTCGTCATCGTCGAATCGCCCGCTAAGGCGCGCACCGTTGGCAAATTTCTCGGCGCGGGCTATCGCGTGCGCGCGTCGATCGGGCACATTCGCGATTTGCCGCAAAAACAGATGGGCGTGGACATCGAGCACGATTTTCGTCCGCACTATGTCATTGCGCCGAAGAAGAAAGACGTCGTCAAGGAATTGAAGGGACTCGCGGAAGGTGCGTCGGAGATTTTTTTGGCGACCGACCCCGACCGCGAAGGCGAAGCGATTTCGTGGCACCTCGCCGCTGCATTGGACGATGCGCTGCGCGGCAAGCCGGTGCACCGCGTCGAGTTTCACGAGATCACGCGTGATGCGATCGACCGCGCGTTCGCAAGTCCGCGCGAGATCAATCAGCCACTCGTCGACGCGCAGCAAGCGCGCCGCGTGCTCGACCGCATCGTCGGCTACACCATCAGTCCGTTGCTGCGGAAGAAAATCAACACCAAGAATCTGAGCGCGGGACGCGTCCAGTCGGTCGCGGTGCGGCTCGTGGTCGAACGTGAGCGCGAGATCCAGGCGTTCGTGCCGGTGGAGTATTGGAGCATTGAGGCAGAGCTACAGAAGCAGTCGCCAGTCAACAGTCAACGGTCAACAGTCCAACTACCTAACCACCTAACCACCCAACTACCCAACTACCCGTCGTTTCGCGCCAAACTGATCAAAGTCGGCGACAAGGATTTCGAGTGTCACACCGGCGCGGACGCGCTGAAGCTAAAAGAGACGCTGGAAAAGTGCGCTTACACGGTGCTCGACGTGCGGAAGAAAGAGGTGCAGCGCAATCCATCGCCGCCGTTCATCACCTCGACCATGCAGCAGGAGGCGTCGCGCAAACTCGGCTTCAACGCGAAACGTACGATGGCGGTCGCGCAGCAGTTG
>DAIDTM010000358.1 GCA_027457205.1 Anaerolineae bacterium
TGGGGGGTTGCATTCGAGTTCGTACCATAGTATAATGACGCTGACGACACGCGAATGCTCTTCAACCGCGCAACTCGATTGAACCAGCGGTGTTGTAATTATCAAGTTCGGTGGCAAGGAGGTGAGGTCAAGAGAAGTTCAAATCAAGCGCACGAGTTCGACAGTGAAACGTGGAACATGGACGCTGTTGCCATGAGGTGACAGAACATTCCAGTTTAGGAGGTCAATGATGGACATCCGGCTAGTCGTTCTCTTGCTTTTCTTGATTCCTGTCATTGTTGCGGGCGGCGTTGTGGCGCTCGGCATCCCCATGAACACCCTGATCCTCGTCATTCTGGGCGGGGCGATGATCTACCTCACGTACAATTGGTACTCCCGCCGGGTCGACCGCGACATTATTCAGGCAGACCCGAAGAAAGCAACGCCAGCCAAGATGTATATGGACGGCGTGGACTTTATGCCCACCAGCCGCAATGTGTTGTACGGCTACCACTTCAAGTCCATTGCCGCTGCAGGTCCCATTGTCGGCGTCATCACCGCCGCGAACCTGTGGGGATGGTTTCCCGCGATTTTGTGGCTCATTCTCGGCGTTACCTTTATCGGTTGGGCGGCGGACTATAGCGCGATCATGCTCTCGATCCGCAATGATGGCAATTCGCTGAGCGCGGTTGCCTACCGCTTGATTGCCCCGCGCACGCGCACCATCCTCTTTGTGTTTATCTTCTTCTACCTGCTCCTTGTCGCCGGCGCGTTTATGGGCATTATGACTGCGCTAATGGCGGCGCGCCCGGATGTGCCGCTGGGAATTCTCGTCTTGGCGATTATGGGTCTGCTCGCCGGGCAGATGCTCTATCGCTGGAAGATGGATTTGATCGTCGTCACCGCGATCGTCGTCATCGTCACGCTGGCGGCAATGATGCTGGGACCCTTCGGCAGCGGCACGGTCAATGGCAAACCCGTTGATGGTCCGGTGGTTGCCGCGACGAAAGCGCTCAACAGCGCGGTGGACAGTCTTACCGGCAACAAAGCCATTATGGAAGTCGTCGATCCAACGTACGCGGATCCGCGTATCCCGCCGCCCGGCGCGGACGGCAAGCGACCGACTACCGCGATCTTCGACGCGGCAGCCGGCGCGATCAAGACGATGCCCAGTTATCTGTTCTGGGTGCTCTTCCTGTTGATCTTTAGTTACCTAGGTGCGAATTTGCCGATCTGGCGGTTCGCGCAGCCGGTCAACTATATCGGTTTCTGGATCACCTTGCTCGCCATTGGGTTTAGCGCGATCGGCGGAATTCTTGCGCCGTTCATCGCGCCCAAGGTCGCCTTCTTCACGAACGTGGCGTTCAAGGGCTTTATGCCGCCGCAGCCATCGACGCCGGGCAGTGGTCTCGCGCCGATTCAGCCGTTGTGGCCCATGCTCTTCGTCACCATCGCCTGCGGCGCGATTTCCGGCTGGCACTCACTGATCGGATCGGTGAACACATCGCGCCAGTTGGAATATGAAACCGACGCGCTGCCAGTGGGCGGCGGCGGAATGTTGAGCGAGAACGCGTTGGCGCTCCTGTCGCTGACCGCGGTTTCTATCGCGGGCGGCGCAGGTGCAGGCGCGTTCGCCGCTGGCATCGGCAAACTGCTTACCGTGCTCTTTGGCGATGGATTCCTTGCCTACGGGACCGCGCTCGGCTTTGGCACGTTCATGGTCATCGTGCTGACGGTGGTGCAGCTACTGTTCCGCGTGATGCGCGTGACGCTGACCGAGTGGCTGGGCGATGCGATCCCGGTGCTGCGCGATATGAATGTCTCGACCATCGTGTCGATGATTCTGACGGTCATGCTCGTGCTGAGCGGCACTTGGGTGTACCTGTGGCAACTGTTCGGCGCGTCGAATCAATTGATGGCGGCGCTCGGACTACTGCTCGTCACCGTGTGGCTGCGCTCGATCGGAAAGAATCCGACGTACGCCGCCATTCCGATGGTGTTTATGTACATCACCACGATGGCGTCGATGATCGTGACCGCGTATAACCTCTACGTCTCCGTTCTGACTGCGCCGGCGTTCGCCGGTCAGGCGATTGTGCAGGCGGGCGGCTGGGCGATGATCCTTGTCTCCCTGTTGCTCTTCGTCGCCGCCGCGATCATCGCGTGGGACGCGTGGGGCGCGTGGAAGCGGTACTCCAGCGCGGCGAAGACTGCGCCCGCGCCGGCGGAATAACAACCGAATAGAAAACCTCGCGATGGTTCATGGGTTGGCGCGAGGTTTGGCTTAAAAACGATCGCCCTCCCGGAGATTTTTCCGGGAGGGCGATTTGCTTTCTGGCTTCTGCCCAGCACGCGGGGCGCGGGTCAACTGTGCGCGACCTCTTCGCCGAGTTGGCGCAGTTTCGAGAAGAGATCGCGCGCGGTCTGTGAGGTGACATCTGGCAGCAGCCACTGGACTTCGAGGTTCGGTACGTCGCGATGCACCGACAGCCGCGTCAACTTCGCGCCGGTCCGCGTCGCCAGGGCGATGAGCGACTGCGCGGTTGCCGGGTCGCCGCCGGAAAAGTACGCCTGCGGGGCGATCGCGCTTCCGGATGATTCGAGCGCCGTCCAGTTTTTCTTCTGCACATCGCGCGCAATGCTGTGCGCAGTCCACGCGCGCGGATCGAAGACTTCAAGTTCGAACGTAGGAGCAGAACGCAACTGCGCGCGGAAGATGACGAGATCGCGCCTGCCGCGCAGACGGAAGAACGCCCAGATAAACACCACATCGCGCGGCTCGAAGACGACGAGCGTCTCCACGGTGCGGAATGGATCTTTGGCTTTGGCGATCTTCAGTTCGATGACGGACGAGCCGAGCCAGCGCATCGTCGAGCGCTCGCCGACGAGCGGCAAGCCCTGGCGCAGCCATTTGAGGACGGCGTCACCTTTGCGGACGTTCCACTGCGTTCCGATGACGAACCAGCCCATAAAAATCAGGACGGCGAGCACGAAAAGTGGAAATCCGATATTGTCCGGCATCGACCGCGATCCTTTCCGTTGATAGACGTTGGGGATGAACGCGGCGCGATTATAACACGGTCAGCGCGACGCGTCAACGCGCTTGGCAACTTGCCGCACCTGTGGTAAAATAGCAGCAATGGAGTTGAGAATGTTCGCTTTCAAGATTTTTGCTCACGATATGTTGATGCCGAGCGGCGCACCGTAAAGGTGGGCGCGCGATTTGCGCGTACCCGGTGCGCCACGCCGCTTGTAATGGAACAATGCGGCGTTTTTGTTTGTAGACGCGTTGAAACGTTCGAACGGTCTAAAATTGGAACGGAGGAGAAATGACCAAGAAGATCGGAGTCTTCGTCGCGTGGCCCTACGCCAATGGACCGCTGCATTTGGGACATATCGCCGGCGCGTATCTTACCGCCGATATTTTCGCGCGCTACCATCGTCTGATTGGCAATGATGTTTTGATGGTCTCGGGGTCCGATTCGCACGGGACGCCGGTCACCGTCACCGCGGACGAAGAGGGCATCACCGCGCGCGAGGTCTTTGAGCGTTCGCACGCGTTGTTCCTGGAGGGCTGGCAGAAACTCGGCATCTCGTTCGATCTATTCACGCACACGGATACGGAGAATCACTGGGCGATCTCACAGGATTTCTTCAAGGTTTTGCTCGACCAGAAATATCTGTACCAAGCTACCGAGAAGCAAATCTATTGCGAGACCGATGCGCGCTTTTTGCCCGATCGCTACATCAGCGGCGAATGTCCGATCTGCCATTTCCCGCGCGCCCGCGGCGACCAGTGCGATAACTGCGGCAACGTGCTCGACGCGACGCAGCTCATCAACCCGCGCTGCAAGTTGGCAAAGCCCGGCGACGCCCCGCATCGACTCGTCGTCAAGGAGACCGAGCACTTTTATCTCGACTTGCCGCAATTCGAAAAGCGATTACTCGATTATCTCGCGGACAAGGACGGGTACTGGAAATCGAACGTCGTCGCGTTTGTGCGGAACTGGCTCCAGAATGGTTTGCGCGGTCGCGCGATCACGCGCGATATGGACTGGGGCATCCCGCTGCCGATTCCCGGTTACGAGTCCAAGCGCATCTACGTCTGGTTCGAAGCGGTGATCGGCTACTATTCTGCATCGGTGGAGTGGGCGAAGAATCGCGGCGCGCCGGACAAGTGGAAAGAGTGGTGGGTGAAAGACGAGAACGTGCGCGGCTATTATTTCGTCGGTAAGGACAATATTCCATTCCACACGATCATCTGGCCCGCGATGCTGTTGGGTTATGACGGAAATTTGCCTTTACCGTACGACGTGCCGGCGAACGAATTCCTGAATCTCGAAGGGCGCAAGTTCAGCAAGTCCGAACACTGGGCGGTATGGATCAACGATTACCTCAAATCGTACGATCCCGACCCGCTGCGCTACTTGCTCTCCGCGAATATGCCGGAATTCGCCGATACGGATTTCACGTGGAAGGAATTCGTCCGCCGCAACAACGACGAGCTGATCGCGAATTGGGGCAATCTGGCGAACCGCGTGCTGACGTTCACGTACAAGAATTTCGACCAGCGTGTCCCGACGCCGGGCGAACTGACGGACGCCGACCGTGCGCTCATCGCCGAATCCGAAACGGCGTTTGCCGCCGTGGGCGACGCGCTCGAGCGCGTCCGGTTCAAAGAAGCCATCGGCATCGCCGTCGTGCTCGTCGCGGTCTACCTTGTCCTCAACGCTCTCGTCACCGTGCGCGCCGCCGTCGAGGTCCTCCACCACCCTGACCTCGTTTCCCATTGTAGGTCCGCCCTCTTCACCCAGCACCCCAACTGGCTCATGACCCTGGGCATCTGCCTGCTCCTTTTTCCGCGCCTGGCGCTGGGCCTGTCGGGATTCGAAACCGGGGTCGCGGTCATGCCCCTCATCGC
>DAIDTM010000359.1 GCA_027457205.1 Anaerolineae bacterium
AGACTCTCCAAGTACCGCGCAATGTCCTTCGCCGGAATTTCGACGCCGAGCTGCCGCGTGACTTCGTCGACCGGCAAGGTGACGACGATTTTTTTCGGCTTGCGCGGATAGTTATCGACGATGCCTTTTGCGATTTCGCCGCCGCCGAGTTCGCGCATCATCTCGATGGCGCGCAACAGTCCCACTTTGGCTTGTGCTGGATGCACGCCGCGGCTGAAACGATAGCCGGCTTCAGACGACAGCCGCTGCGATGCCATCGTCCGGCGGATGTTGATGTACTCCCACGCCGCGGCTTCCAGCAGGATGTTCGTCGAATGATCGCTCACCTCGCTTTCCGCGCCGCCAATCACGCCGCCGATCGAAAGCGCGCCGCGCGTGTCGCACACGAGAATCGTGAATGGATCGAGCTGACGTTTGACGCCGTCGAGCGTTTCCAGTTCTTCGCTCGACTCCGCGAGCCGCGTGATGAGCGTCGGCATCTCGCTGCCCGCGCGCGCGGTGAGTTTGTCGTAATCGAACGCGTGGAGCGGCTGCCCGGTTTCCAGCATCACGTAATTCGTCACGTCGACGATGTTGTTGATGGGGCGCATCCCGGCAAGTTTCAACCGCCGCTGCACCCAGAACGGCGACGGCTGGATCGATGTGCCGCGCAGCAGCGCGAGCGTAAAGCGCGGATTGAGGTCGGGCGCTTGGATCATCACGTCGATCTGCCCTTCGATCGTCGCGCCTTTCGCGACGACGCGCTGCGGAATCGGGCGCAGTTTCTCGCCGGTGAGCGCGGCAACCTCGCGCGCGATGCCGATGACGGACGCGCAGCGCGCCATATTCGGATTGATCTTGATGTCGAGCACGATGTCGCCGAGGTAATCCGCGAGCGGCGTACCGATGGGTGCATCGTCCGGCAAAAGAATGATACCCTCGTGGTCTTCGCTCAGCGCGAGTTCCTTTTCCGAGCAGACCATGCAGCCCGACTCGATGCCGCGAATTTTCGATTTCTTCAGCGTCATCAACTTCCAACCGTCCGCGTGCCCGTCGAACAACCGCGCCCCTTCCAGCGCGAACGCGACGCGGTGCCCCGACTCGCCGACGTGGATGTTGGGCGCGCCGGGGACGACCTGGATCGGCTCGGGCGCGCCATACTCCACCGTCGCAAGCGTCAGCCGGTCGGCGGTCGGGTGCTGCTTCACGTCGAGAATTTTTCCGACGACGAGCGTCGCGCGATCCCACGCGAGTTCCGGCGTGTCACCAGTCGCGCGCGCGCCCACCGGTCGCGGCACGCCGATGTACTCCATCTGTTCGACTTCCAAGCCGGCGAAGGTCAGTCGTTCGGCTAATTCTTCCGGCGTGATCGTGATGTCAACGTAATCTTTGATCCAACTGAGTGGTAGTTTCATTATGACCTCTCGTTCACGTTTTACGTTTCACGCATCACGTCGTAAAGCGTGAAACGGGATGCGTGAAATTCAGAACTGCTCCAAGAACCTAAGATCGTTCGCCCAAAAATATCGGATGTCCTCGATGCCGTGCTTCAGGATCGCGATACGCTCCGGACCCATGCCGAACGCGAATCCGCTCCATTCGGCTGGATCGTAGCCGCCGTTGCGCAAGACCTGCGGATGCACCATTCCCGCGCCGAGGATTTCGAGAAAGCCGGTGTATTTGCACATCGCGCAGCCCGCGCCGTCGCAGATGATGCACTGCACGTCCATTTGCGCGCTCGGCTCGGTGAACGGAAAATGATCGCCGTAAAAACGCACCGGGCGCTCGCCAAACATCCGCCGCGCGAATTCGGTCAGCGTTCCTTTCAAATCCGCGAACGTGACGTTGCGTCCGACCGCCAATCCTTCGACCTGATTGAATTGAATTTCATAGCGCGCGCTGATTTGTTCGTACCGATAACACATCCCCGGCAGGATCACGCGCACCGGCTGCGTGCCGCCCTGCGACAGTTGCCGCATCGCGCGAATCTGTCCGGGCGAGGTGTGCGTGCGGAGTAAAACGCGCTGCTCGGTGTCCGCGACGTAGAAGGTGCTCCAGTTGTCGCGCGCCGGATGATTCGGCGGAATGTTGAGCAGTTGAAAGTTCATCTCGTCCGATTCCACCTGGCGCGAGCGGAAAATCTGGAATCCCATATCGCCCCAGATGCGATAAATCTCGCGCAGGTTGGCGGTCGCCGGATGCAGACGACCGCGCAGCACCGGGCGACCCGGCAGCGTCACGTCGAGCGGTTCGGCTTCCAGCGATTCGCTGAGCGCGCGCTGTTTCATCGCGCCGACCTTGGCGATGTACGCGGCTTCCAACTCGCCCTTCGTCTCGTTCGCGAGCTTGCCGACCGCGCCGCGTTCTTCCTTCGGCAGCGCGCCCAGCTGTTCCATCGACGCGGAGATCGCGCCTTTGCGTCCCAGGTACTTGACGCGCCATTCTTCCAGCGCGGTATCGTCCCAGATCGGCGCGAGTTGCGCGAGCGCGTCCGCGCGGAGTTGGTTGAGATCGTTGATCATATCTTCCTCCTGTGCGAG
>DAIDTM010000360.1 GCA_027457205.1 Anaerolineae bacterium
GCCACGTTGAGTCGGGGTCGTGCACGCGTCGGATTCGTCCAAGATGCGCTTCTTATATTCAGCGCTGAACTGGCGGTGCTTGGCTTTCGGTCTGACCTCGGGGTCAGGTAGAGCGGTCGTCTGGGTCTCATTCTGAGACATGATTGATTCTCCCTCGCCCTCATTATACAGTTAATTAGCGGGGAGAGTTGTCTCAACCTATATTGGCACAGGGGGTACCTTATAGATCCTTAGCGCCAAACTACCGTCAAACTCAGAAACCTTAGGAAAGATGTGACTGAGTTTCACGACTTAGACTTCGCGTCGCCCTTCAAGCGCGCGCGTCAACGTCACTTCGTCTGCGTACTCCAGGTCGCCGCCGACCGGCAATCCGCGCGCCAAGCGTGTCATCTTGATTCCGAGCGGCTTGATCAATCGCTCGAGGTACATCGCTGTCGCCTCGCCTTCGAGATTCGGATTTGTTGCCAGTACGATTTCTTTGGTCGATGCATCGCGCCGAATGCGATTGAGCAATTCCTGGATTCGCAAATCCTCCGGTCCGATTCCTTCCACCGGCGAAATCGCACCGTGCAAGACATGATAGAGTCCATGATACTCGCGCGTGCGCTCGAGCGCCAGCACATCAAGCGGCTCTTCGACGACGCAGACGATGGATCGATCGCGCGATTCGTCCCGGCAGATCGCGCACGGATTTTCTTCCGCGATGTTCGTACAGATCGAGCAGGTGACGATCCGGTCTTTCAACTGCACTAGCGCTTCCGCGAGCGATTGCGCCTGTTCTTTCGGCGCACGTAAAAGATAGAACGTGAGACGCTGCGCGGTCTTGGGTCCCACGCCGGGCAGCCGATGAAATTCTTCAATGAGTCGCGTCACCGCGCGCGGCGTCGTATCCATGGCTAACCCAAAAGATTCGGCAAGCCCAAGCCGCCGGTGAGCGAACCCATTTTGCTCGCCGCAAGTTCTTGCGATTTATCGATCGCTTCGTTCACCGCCGCGACGATCAGGTCCTGCAACATCTCCACATCACTTGCACTCACAGCGTCCGGCGAAATCTTGATCGATTGAATTTTTTGCTGCCCGTTGATCGTCACAGTCACCGCGCCGCCTCCCGCGCTCACTTCGATATTTTCAGTGGCGAGCGCTTCCTGCGCCTCCAGCATTTTCTGCTGTAATGCCTGCAATGCACCTTGCGCATTGGCAGGGTTCATACGCGGCATCGGTGCGCCGCCGCGCGGCGCGCTGCGTTTACTCATCCGATCGCTCCTAATCGTGAATCTCTGTGATCTCTGCGCCCAACTGATTGATTGCCGCGCGAATCAACGGGTCTTCTTCGACCGCTTTGAGTCTGGCTTTCTTGGGCGACAAGACGCACTTGACGCGGCATTGGGTCTGGAAAATTTCGGTCAACGCTTTTTCGATCATCGCCTTGCCGTTCGCCTGCTTTTCGAATCGCTCGGCGTGTCCTTGATAATAGAATCCTAGAACGACGAGATTGTCCTCAACCTTGATCGGCTCCGCGTCGCGCAACAACGCTTCCGCCATTTTGTTGTACGGTCGCACTCGCGCCAGGACGTTGCTCCATCCCGCGCGCAACGCATCCACCGACAAAACTCCGGCAGACGCCATCGTATCAGCCGCAACATTCGCGGACGACGCACTCTTCGGCGGTGCCGCCGAACGACTCTCCGTTCTCGGTTTGGGCGGCGGCACGTTTCTCGGCGGAGGCGGCGCAACCGCCCGCGGCGCGGACGCAGGCTCTTCCAACGTCGCCTCAACAAACGCGATTTCAAGCGGCAGCGTTGGGTGCGCGCTTGCGCGCAGTTCAAACGCGGCTTGGTTGAACAAGCGAATAGCGCGGACGAGTTGCTCTGACGAGAACTGCTTCGCGCGCTCTGTCATTTCGCTTTGCTCTTCTGCGGTCAGCGTTAACACCGCGCCGCTGCCGGCTTTGATGAACAGCAACGCGCGCACGTACTCCACCAACTCGCGCGCCAATTGTCGCGGATCCGCGCCATTGTCCACCGCGTTCCCGATAATCGCCAATCCGTGCGCGACATCTTTCTCTGCCAGCCGCGCGACAATATCGTCGACCATCTGATGCGATGCCGCGCCGAGCAAGCCCTGTACTTGCGCCAGCGTGATCTCGTCGCTGCCGTAGGCGGTCAGCTGATCGAGCAGACTGATCGCGTCGCGCATCGCGCCGGTGGCTTGCCGCGCGATCAATTCCACCGCCGCCGGTTCGATTCGCAAATTTTCGTTCGCGGCGATTTCGCTCAACCGCGCGATAATCTCGGTCAACGTCAATCGTCGAAAATCGAATCGCTGAACGCGGGAAATCACGGTGGCGGGAATTTTCTGGGGATCGGTGGTGGCAAGAACGAAGATTACGTGCGGCGGAGGTTCTTCCAGTGTCTTGAGCAACGCGTTGAACGCCGCGTTCGAAAGCATGTGCACTTCGTCGATGATGTAGACTTTGAACTTGGCTTCGCTGGGTCGGAAATCAACCTTGTCGCGCAAGTCGCGGATATCTTCGACGCTCGTGTTCGACGCGGCGTCGATTTCGATCAGGTCAAGCATCCGCTCTTCGTTAATCGCCTGGCAGACCGCGCATTGGTTGCATGGCTTGTCAATGCCCTCGGAAAGACAGTTGACCGCTTTGGCGAGGATGCGCGCGGTCGACGTCTTGCCGGTGCCGCGCGGACCAGTGAAGAGGTACGCGTGCGCGATGCGATTTAACGCGAGCGCGTTCTTCAAAGTGGTCGTGACGTGCGCCTGTCCTTCGACTTCACCGAACGTACGCGGGCGATATTTCAGATACAACGCTTGAGCCAATGCGTCACTTCTCCGCTGAGCTAACTCTCGCGGGTTAGTTTACCATCAAAGCCGCGTCTTGGCAAGCCCGCGTGAATCGTGTTATAATAAAGTCGAGCGAGAGTTCGCGCGGGTTGTTTTTGTCTTGGACCCTGGGGGAATTTTGGAATCTCCGCGAGCGATCACGAAAATACTTCTGCCGGGCAAACGCATTAACCTGCTCCGGCGTCCGCGCCTCATCAACTTTCTTCACGAACACATCGAGCGCAAGTTGCTCCTTATCTCCGCGTCCGCCGGCTACGGCAAGACTTCGCTGTTGATTGATTTCGCGCGCGACACAACCTTGCCGGTCTGCTGGTACAGTCTCGACGCGTCCGACGCCGACCCGAAAACCTTCCTGGAATACCTACTCGCATCACTCCACCGCCGTTTTCCGGATTTTGGAGCGCGCACCCAGAACCTGCTCGCGGACCCGGCGACGCTGCGCGATGTCGACGTTGTGATAGGCACCCTGGTCACCGAAATCTACGAGACCATTCCGGGCTATTTCATCCTCATTCTCGACGATTACCACGCGGTCGAAGAATCAGACGCGATCAATCACATCGTCGATACCTTCCTGCGACTGCTGCCCGAGAACGCGCATCTCATTCTCTCCAGTCGAACGCTGCCGTCAAAACTGACGCTAACGCGGCTCACCGCCCAGGCGGAGATTGCCGGTCTCGGCGTCAACGATCTTCGCTTCACGGCAGAGGAAATTCGCGCGCTCGTGCGACAGAACTATCAAGTCGAACTGGCAGAACA
>DAIDTM010000361.1 GCA_027457205.1 Anaerolineae bacterium
CCACTCGACGCTGGCCTTGCCCAGGAAATTGAACGCGATGCGGTTAGCGTCGATGTGGACATGCTCTACGCGCAGCGTCGACGCGCCGACGGTGTCCGCTTCATCTTCGTCTTTTTCGTCGCCGACGCGCATCGCCAGCCGGTCGATCAGATAGCAGACCGTGGCGAGCTGGCGCGTCTTAATTTCTTCCGCGTGAATCTGGTCAGCGCGTTTGTCGATTTTTGCGATTTCGTTTTGCAGCGCGGCGAGTTGGTCTTCCAGCTTTTTGCGCTCCGCGCGGTCGCCCACTTCGATCGCTTTGAGGAGTCGCGCCTCGCCTTGTTCCTTCTTGCCGATCAATTCTTTCCGCCGTTTGTCCAGCGCAGCGCGCGCGTCGGCGTCTGTATAATCCATCCGCTTGGCGATTTCTTTGCGGACGCGCTCGACACTCGTTTCCAGCTTGGCAGCTTTGAGGTACTTTTCCTTGTCGCGTTCCTGCCGCAGGTGCGACGAATCGGCGAGCCAGACGTATTTGCGTTTATCGGACAGCTTGTCGTACCACGTCGCGATCCACATCGAATCGTGATCGTGAACGATCTCTTTCCACCGATGTCCTGCCGGCGCGGGCGGCACGGGCGCGTCTTCGTCCAGATTGAGCGTGACATCTTCCGGCTCGACGCGCGCTTTCCATTTGCCGCGTAGCGGATGCGCGCCGCGCCCCATCAGAATCCCCGGCGGCTCGACGAGGTACGCGCCGATCTCGGTTTCGATGTCGTCGATGCGCGCGGCGCCGTACTGGGCTTTGAGTTCGTCGCGCAGGGCTTTGCGTTCGGCGGACCGCTTTTTCTTCTCGTCGTCAGAAAGGTTCGCGGTCTTTTCGCGGTCGGCGATCGCGTGCAGTTCGGTCCAATCGATATCGGTCAGCGCCATATCGGCGAAGCGGTCGGGCAGGATTTTTTTCAGATCGTCGAGAAAATTCTTCTGGAATACCGCGTCTTGGACGTACGGCGTGTCCTTCTTCTTTGCCCACGCCATCAGCATCTCTTCCTGCTGCGGATTGAGTTTCACGCGCTCGTTTTTAATTTGGATGGTGACGCCGCGGTAATCGTACGGCGGCGGAAAAGCCACTCCGTTATGCCGCAATGTTTTCCACTTCAAACTGACGGACTCCTCTTGTCATTTGGCAATGTGAGGTTAGCCACAGAACCACACGGAAGGATAAAAAATTTCCGTGAAATTCCGTGTTGGCTGTGCCGCAGTTCAGGCACAGTCATCTGTGGCAAGAAATGAATGTGACATTGTCAAATGTCGTTAGTCAATAGTCGTTGGTGACTAGGCGCAGATTATACCGCAAAACGTGCGGATAGACAAAGCCAATTTTCCACGGGTCTTGACAAGAAGACTAAAAACCAAGTATAGTCGAAGCATCGCGAACGCGCGGCTGTTTCGCCTCTGGCGACGGGAGGGCGACGATGGAAAACGAAAGATTCGTCGGCGTTTGGAAGCTGGTGTCGTTTGAATTCCGCCTCGCGGACGGCATCGTCATTCATCCGATGGGCGAAGGGGTGACCGGCTTTTTGCTGTACGATGCAGGCGGTTTTATGGCGCTGCAATTGATGGAGCCGGATCGCCCCAAGTTTGCATCCGGCGATTGGCTGCGCGGCGCGCCTGATGAAATCCAAGCCGCGTTCGAAGGGTGCATGGCGTACTATGGCACGTACGCAATCGACGAACAGAAAAACACGGTGATTCATCACGTCGAAGGATGCTCGTTTCCCAACTGGGTTGGAGTCGATCGCGAACAGTTCTTTGAATTCAAAGGCGACCGGTTGACGCTGACGACGCTGCCGACGACGCTGGCGAGCGAGCAAGCCGTTGGCGTATTGACGTTCAAGCGTACCAAGTAAGGAGCAGATGAACAACCAAGAATTCGTG
>DAIDTM010000362.1 GCA_027457205.1 Anaerolineae bacterium
GATTTTTACCGGACGTTTTAATTGCCACGCCGCGAGCGCGAGAATGATCTGCACGCTCATGTCCTCGCGTCAGCCGAACGCGCCGCCAATCGCCGGGTAGATCACGCGCGCCTGGTCGAGCGGCAAGCCGAGCGCGTGCGCGATCTGCTCCTGATCCTCGTGCACCCATTGCCCGCCAACAACAACCGTGACGCGTCCTTCATCGTCGATATACGCGACGCCGGCTTCCGGCTGCAAATACGCGTGTTCTTGCGGCGGCGTACGGTACTCGCCTTCGACGATCACGTCGGCTTCCGCAAATCCGCGCGCGACATCGCCTTTGCGAATCGGGATGTGCTTTATGATGTTGCCCGCGTACGCCGGATGCACTTGCGGCGTGCCTGTCTTCATCGCTTCGCGCGGGTCAGTCAACGGCGGCAAATCTTCGTACTCTACCTCAATCAAATCGCGCGCGTGCTCGGCTTGCTTTTCCGTTTCCGCTCCGACGAGCGCGATTTTCTCGCCGACCCAGCGCACCTCATCGGCAACAAGCACCGGCGCGTCTTTCGAGCCGAGACCGAATTCGTTGACCGGTACATCGCGCGCGGTGAACACGCGGACGACGCCGGGTGCGGCTTGCGCTTTCGCCGTATCGAGCCGCTTGAGGCGCGCGTGCGGTCGTCGCGCGAACAATACTTTCATCCACAATTGCCCAGGCATGTTGATGTCGCCGGGGTACGCGGCTTCACCGGTCACTTTGGCGCGCGCGTCGATACGGGTGATGGATTCGCCGAGTTGAGTCATGCAAAAACCCCAGTAATCAGCATTCAGTCATCAGTATTCAGTGAGCGGCAAGTGCGCTCTCAATTTGCTCGATCACGATCTTTTGTGGCGAGCCGTCGCCAGGCTCGCGTTCGCGCGCGATGCGTTCGGCTTCCAACAGCGCGATGCCTTCGGGAATCGGTGAGATCGTGTCAGGGCGCGGCGTACCGATGTCGTTGACACCTGTCTTCCACCAATCGCGCAGTGCGATCAACATTCGTTGCCCTTCTTCGCCGCGTTCCAGGCAATATGGAATAATCGGACGCAACGGTGTGCCTTGCGGTCGCCCGCTCAGTACCTCGTCCAGCAAAAAGCGATTGTAGCGCAGGGCGTAAATCATTGCTTGCTTGAAGTAGTCTAGCGTGTTGGTCTGTCCGTTTAATCCGATTTTGTCCGTTGTCATCCCCTGCGTCAACCGCAACGACGCGAGATGATCGTTATATTCGTACTGCTGTGCAAGTTGCTCCGTTTCTGCGAGCAATGGCGGGATGGCGGCATAGTCACCTTGCGCGTGTTTGACGCGGACGAGACCCGTGAGGGCAGCACAGAAAAAGTAATACCGACTCTGAAGTGTGCGTGCTTGAGAAGCGCACTCATTATCGTAAGATTCTGCGGACAAAAGCCTGTCTGGAATTGCTTGATTCAGAACCCAATCAACCTCTGCTAATTCTCCTAGCCACATATTCAGTTCAGGGATTCCTATCAAATCATTGATCTCCGTTTTCAGTTTTAGGCTGCGAATCAGTTTTTCTTCTGCTTCATTTAGCATTCCACGCCTCTTGAGAACTGCTCCCCAAAATCCATCTAGTATTGCCTGTTCGGCTTTGGCCATATAGGGGCCAAACCTTTCAGAAATCAATGAGGAGTCTTCAAAGTAAAATTCCGCCTCTGAGTATTTTCCTTCCATGCCGAGTACATATCCCAAGTCCCTTGCAATGTATACTGCATTGGTTGCCTCCAACCGTCTGGCAATTTGCAGAGCTTCCTTCAACTCTATTTCAATCTCAAAGTAGCGACCAGATAAGGAACGTGCGAAACCCAGTCCACCGCGAACATAGATTTCCAGATATGGTAGCGCGGGTCGAAGAGAAGCAAGGACTTCGATTCTTTGTTTTCTGATTTCATTGGCTCGGTGAAAGTCACCATTGTCTATGTAAAACACCTCTAATCGGTCTAATGCGATCGACAGTCCATAGCGATCTCCTACCTGAATATAATAGTCTTTCATTCTTTCGACCGTCTTCCAAGCATCTGAGAATCTGCGCAGACGTCTGTACGCCCCAGCGAGGTGATGAAAAGATTCTGCAAGTTTTGCATCAAGTGGGATAAGAGACGTGCTTTTTTCCAATAATGGAACTGCCAGTTCGTCTTTTTTAAACGCTCTCAAAATATCGCCGTAATCAGCCATCACATAAGCACGCAATTTAGAGTCGATGGGCTCTGATTCGTTCAGCCTTCTGTATCGTTCAAGTGCATCTTCTAATTTTCCTTCCAAGTAGGTTGATCGAGCATTGTAATATTCCCACCACAACCTGCTATTCTCGCGTTCCAATGGATACGTGTTCACATCATTCAACAACGCACGCAAGCGATTGACAAGCCGATATCGCGCCAACTCCTCCGCCATCTCCTGAAACAACTTGACACCCGCTTCTTCATCCGCGCAGACATGGTGATACAATCGCTCCAGACCCAGCCGCTCGGCTTCTTCGCCCGTCGCCTTCTCCAAACGCTTTTCAAAATACGCCGCCGCACGTTCGTGCAGTTCGCAATGCCGTTCGGAATCTTGCGCGCGCAGGTTCTCGTCCATAATCTCGCGCACCGCGTCGTGCAATGCCAGCCCTTCCACGCGCGTCCGCACAAACGGAAATCGCCGTAATTCGTTGTAGATATCGCGCACATCGTCTTGCTTCATCACCGCACGCAGAATCGGTTGGTCGAACCAACGCACGACTGCCGCCGCTTCGAGCGCGGGAATCAATGTGCTTGGCACGCCCTCAATCAACCGATCCACAAGATTCGCAACGATTTCCGCTTTGACCGATTGAAAATCCTCGACGCCGTACTTGACCCACAACTGCACCGCGCTCGTCACGACCATTGGCAAGCCGCGCGCAAAACGAATGATCGCATCAACCTGGGTTGGATTTGGCTGTCCGCCGCGCATCGTCGCGTAATAACGCTGAATCAATTCGCGCATCACCTCTTCGGTCATCGGCTTGAGTTCTTCGACTTGCGCGTTTGCCATAAACCCATTCCACGCGCGGCTCCAATTTGGCAAGGCGCGTCCCGCAATCACGAACAACACATTCGCGGGCAATCGTTGCGCGACATCGCGCGCCCAATCGTCGAGCGCAGTCATTTGCTCAAACGTGTCGAGCATCAGCACAATACGCCGTTTGTCCGCGGCTTGCGCGACATCGACAAGAAAATCGTCGGTCAGTTTTTTTGCGGGATCGAGGAGCAAATCAATGTCGGGCTTGGTGAGAAATCCGCGCATCCAATCCACCAACGCCTCTGCGCCCATTCCACCCAACACGCCGCCGAGCGCACCGCCAATCGCCGTGCCAATCCCAGGAATCACCGAGCCGATTGCCGCGCCCGCAAGCGCGCCGCCCGCCGCCTCAGCCGTTTTCGATGCGGCTTTGCCCGCGATGTCTGCCGCGCGCCCGCGCGCGTCTTGCGCCTTTTTCGCCTGCTCGTCCACTTTCGCCTGAATCGCGCGGTAATGCTCGAACGTTTTGCTGAACGACGGAAGAGCAATGTTGTCCGCTTTCAAATCATCCGTCCAACGCGCCAGTATATCAAGCGCGGACTTCGCTTCATCGCCCGATGCAAGCGCGACAGGCACGTTGACGCTTTTGCAATGCAAGCGAAACATTCGCAATAGCGACGACTTGCCCACGCCGCCGACGCCGTGAATGACGAGCAGGCGTTTCGCCAACGTTGGCGCGGCAACCGCGTTTTTGAACGCGTCGCGCAGATGCACCACGTCGGTGAAGAATTCGGCGAGCTCAGTATCTTGATTGTTGGGTGACGACATGGTAATGCTCCCGTAATGTAGGACAAATTTACAAATTTGTCCTACGGTTCCGTTTCAATTTTTTTCGCACTTCCTTCCACTCCAGCGTATTCAGCACATCGCGCGCTTCCAGCCAGCCGCGCCGCGCCATTGCCACGCCGAAGAACAAGCCGGCGAATCCATCCGGCGAATGCGCGTCGCTGTCGATCACAATGTCCACGCCGACCTCGCGCGCGCGTCGCACCCGCGCATCGTCCAAGTCCAGGCGGTCCGGCGCGCCGTCGATTTCGAGAATCGTGCCGGTCTCTTTCGCGACGCGGAACACTTCTTCGAGGTCGAGCGCGGTTTCTTCGCGATTGCCGAGCAAACGCCCCGTCGGGTGCGCGAAGATATCGACCAGCGGATGCTGCAATGCCTTGACGACGCGCGCGGTGATCTTGTCGCGCGTCTGCTTGAGCGCGCTGTGTGTGCTGACGAGGACGAGATCGAGTTCCTTGAGCACGTCGTCCGGCAAATCGAGCGAGCCGTCCGCGTGGATTTCCAATTCGACGCTTTTCAATACTTGGAAATCGCTCCAGCGCTGGTTGAGCGCGTCGATTTCCTTCCACTGTTGCTTCATCTTCTCCGGCGTCAGTCCGCGCGCGATGCCAAGCCCTTGGCTGTGATCGGTCACTGCGAGATATTTCAAGCCGCGCGCCCGCGCCGCTTCCGCCATCT
Source organism: Anaerolineae bacterium (assembly GCA_027457205.1). Taxonomy (GTDB): domain Bacteria; phylum Chloroflexota; class Anaerolineae; order UBA4142; family UBA4142; genus DAIDTM01. Next base: position 4,541 of record DAIDTM010000362.1, read on the forward strand.
GCTCGATGGTGAAGTTGCCGTCGCTCCACGTCGAGTGCGACTGCAAATCGCCCTTCAAGTCCTTGAGTTCGATCAAGCGTGGCAGTTTCTTCTTCTGTGCGGCTTCGAGTTCGCTGGTCGCCTCTCGCAATTCGGGTGGAATCCATTGCAGACCCAGTTTCTCGTACACCTCTTCTTCGCGCGGCGTGAAGATTTCCTTCTCACCTTTGACCGTCTTGAATCCCCACTCGCTCAACGACAAGCCCTGATCGAGCGCGATGTTTCGTAAGTCAATATTGTGTTCCTTGCTGCCAGTGAAATATTGCAGCGCCGCGCCCCAATGTTTCGATTCCAGCACGCGCAGGTCAACCTGCAAACCGTTCTGTGCGACGATGCTTGCCTTGGTCGTCCCCTTCGCGTTCACGTCGCGCACTTGCGGCAGATTCACAAACGCGTCGATGATCTGCTGCGGCGAATCGGAACTGACGAGGATATCGAGGTCGCCAATGGTCGGCTTCATCCGGCGGAGCGATCCCGCCGGCGCGATATCGCGGATCGCCGACCAGCACGCGGCGCGCAGCGCATCGACCATCTGCTGCGCAAAGGGGTACGCCGCGCCGAGCGTCACGCGCGTGCTGGATTTCTTGCGTCGCTGCGCCTCGATGCCGGCGAGGATCTTTTCTTCGCTCCGCGCGCCAAAGCCCTTGAGGTCGCGCAGCTTGCCGGCGCGCGCGGCTTTTTCGAGTTTCACAACGTCGGTGATCTTCAGTTCCTTCCACAGCCGTGCGACGGTCTTGGGTCCCACATCGGGAATTGTTAGCATCTCGAAAATGCCGGGCGGGATTCCCTTCGCAACCTTCTTGTAATATCCAAGTTCGCCGGTGCGGAGCAGTTCGTCGATCTTGTCGGCAATCGCTTCGCCGACGCCTTGAATCGCGCGGAGATTTTTCGGATCGTTCTGCCAGATGTCGCGGATGTCGCGGCCCAGGTGCTCAATCGCGTCCGCGGCGCGGCGGTACGCGACGACCTTGAACACAATCTCACCCTGGATTTCCAGAATGTCGGCGATGCGATAAAGCAACTGTGCGATTTCCTGGTTCGTCCATCTCTGCGAGACCTTTGGTTTCTGTTCTGGCATCGCGACCTCCTTCCGCAGATATTGTAGGACAGATGAGAAGTGTTGTCAAAGAGGTGGAGAGATTCACCGCAGAGAACGCCGAGAGCGCAGAGATTTTTTTCTCTCCGCGTCCTCTGCGCTCTTCGCGGTTCAATTATCGAAGATGACCTCGGTCACTCCTCCCTCAGCGCGTCCGCCACTTGCAGACGGCTCAGCCGCAGCATCGGGTACACCGCGGCGAGGAGCGCGGCGATCACCGCGACCGCGAGTGCTTCCAGGTACACCTGCGGTACCGGCTCGAAGAAAATCGTCCAGCCGAACGAGCGCAGGTTGATGACGTAAATCAGCACCGCCGAGAGAATCAAGCCAGTCGGAATCGAAAGCAAACCCGCGGTCGCGCCCATCAACCCGGATTCGAGCAGCGTCAGCCGCCACAACTGCGGCAGTGTCATCCCCGCCGCGCGCAGCGTGCCCAGTTCACGCGTGCGCTCTAGTTGAAGTGCCATCAGCGCGCCCAAGACGCCGATGAACGCGACGACCACCGCGATGAGCCGCAGCGCCAGCGTGATCGCGAACGTGCGGTCGAAGATGACGAGCGCGGCATCACGCAGCGCACTGTTGCTCTGCACCACCACATCCGTGCCGCCGAGCGCGGCGCGGATCGCGTCCTCCACCTGATTCTGATTTGCTCCGCGCGCGAGATAGACCGCAATCGCCGAAACGCTCTCGTCGTTCCAAAACCGGCGGTACGTGTCGAGCGTCATCAGCACCATGCCTTGATCGGACGAGTAATCGTAATAGATGCCGACGATGGGAAACGTCTGCGCGCCGTGATCGGTCATCAGCGTGATGCGGTCGCCCGGCTGCACGTGGTACCGCGTCGCAAATGGTTCGCTGACGATGACCGCGCCGCTTTGCACGCGCGCCGCCGCGTCGCTCACGTTCGACGATTTCAAAATACGATTTCGCAACGTCGTCACCGCCGTCAGCCGTACGTCGCCAAATTCCTGCGAGTGCGCTGCCGAATAGTGAACGAGATCGACAGACGATACGCCCGGCACCGCGCGCACCTTGTCCGCCAGCGCGGGATTCATCGTCGCTTCCGGAATCGGACCTTGCAGCGGCGGCGAGATGTACACGTCGGCGATCAGTGTTTGCTGGAGCCAGTTTTCCACCGTCGCGCGGAACGATGCGATCATCACCGTCACGCCGATGACTACCGAAATCGCGATCATCAGCGCGGCAATCGCGACCGAAGTGCGGCTGAGCGCCTGCGTCACCGTGCGCGCCGCCATTCGTCCGATCAAACCAACGCGTCCGAGCGTCGCGGTTGCCAAGCGCATCAGCGCGACGGTGAGCGCCGGCACGAGCATCGTCACGCCAAAGAGCGCGATGAAAATCCCGACGAACGAAACCGCAACGCTGTTCGGCACGAATTCGAGCAGCGCCGCGCCGACGACGATCAAACCGATGCCGCCGAACGTGAACGCCGGCAGCCCGCGGCGCACGCGCGATTCCAAATCAGAACGCTGCAAGACCGTGACCGCTGGGCCGCTCGCGGCTTCGGACGCCGGCAGCGCGGCGGCAAGCACTGCCGCGCCGATGCCGAGGATCATTCCTTTGACGAGCGACAGCGTGTCCACATCGACGCCGCGCACGGTGACGGTGAAATACAAATCGTTGATCGTCTGCGTGACGAGACCGACGGTCAATCGCCCCAGCAAAATTCCCAAGCCCAGTCCGATCACGCTGCCGATCGCGCCGGCAATCGCCGCTTCGATCAGAATCATTGCAAAAATCTCACGCCCAGTCACACCGACACAGCGCAGGATTCCTAGAACGCGGCGGCGCTGCACGACCGAAAAGAGCGTCGTGTTGTAGATCAGGAACATGCCGACCGTAAGCGCGAGCAGACTGAACGCAGTCAGGTTGAGTTGAAACGCGGCGGTGAGTTGCGTCACCGTATTTGCCTGCTCTGACGCTGGCGCGATCCGTAGGTTGCTCGGCAGTGTCGCGGCGATCTGCGCGGCTTGCGCCGGCGTCGCGATCAGATCGATGCGCGACAATTTGCCGACCATCCCGAAGAGTTCCTGCGCCGTCGCGATATCGGTGAGCATCAGCCCTTCCAGCGCGCGCGCGGAAACGTCATTCGGCGGCTGCAAGAGTCCGACGAGCGTGACCGGGCGCTCGTGCGTGTCGATGGCGAGCGTGATCTTGTCGCCGACCTTCAAGCCGAATCGCGCGGCGGTGTCCGCGCTGATGAGCACGGTGTTCGGCTGCGTCAGCAGCGCGGCGAACGCGTCGAGCGAAACATTGGTGTTCGCGGTGAGGTACGTGCGGAACGGCGGCTCGGCAAACAGATCGACGCCCATCACGCGCATCGTTTCGTTGCCAAGTTCTTTCGCGCTCGCGTATCCTTCGACGATCGGCGCGCTGAGCCGGTAACCGTCCTTGACGCGCAGATCGCGGTACACGCTTTCGTCGATTCCATCGCTGCCGCCGAGAATCTGGTGCGTCGCCTTGCCGACCACGGCGTCAGTCGATAGTTTGAACGCGCGCGTCGCGGACGCGTTCGCGAGATCGACGGAGACAACGACCGCTACGCCGAGCGCGACGCTGAGGATCATCAGCAGCGTGAGCCACGGTCGGCGCAGTTGGTCGCGCAGTGCGGTCTTGAAAAGTGTAGGAGTCATCTGGACTGCTCGACGGAAGACGGAAGACCGACGACGGATGAATTTCCGTCATCCGTCATCCGTCCTTTGTCTGCTTGTTCTATCAACCGCCCATGATCCAACCGAAGCGTGCGGTCTGCCAGCGCGGCGACATCCGGCGAGTGAGTGACCAGGATGAGCGTCTTGCCGCGCTCGCGCGCGAGGCGCGTCAGGAGATCAAGCACCTGCGCGCCGGTGTCCGCGTCGAGATTGCCGGTCGGCTCGTCGGCGAGGATGATTGGCGGATCGGCGCACAATGCGCGCGCGATCGCGACGCGTTGCTGCTCGCCGCCGGAGAGTTTATCCGGAAAGACATTCGCGCGGTCGAGCAAGCCGACCGCGTCGAGCAGGCGTTTGCTTTGCGCGTTTGCGTCGCTCGCGCTCCAGCCGCCGAGTTCCGCGGTGAGCAAGACGTTCTCGCGCACGGTGAGGGTCGGAATCAGATTGAAGAATTGAAAAACAAAACCGATGTGGTCGCGGCGGAAGAGCGTGCGCTCGCGGTCGTTCAGCGCGCTGATGCGCGCATCGCCGATCCAAATCTCGCCGGCGGTTGGCAGATCGAGTCCGGCGAGCAGGTTGAGCAGCGTGCTCTTGCCGCTGCCGCTGCGTCCGACCATCGCGACGAATTCGCCGGAAGCAATCGACGCGTCCAAGTCTTTCAAGACTGTGCGTTGTCGCTCGCCTTCTTGAAATGTCTTGGTCACGTGTTCAAAGCGGATAAACTTGTCTTGACCGTCAGAACCGTTCGATGCCATTGGTTGCCTTTCACATACGTATGAATTTCCGTCTATTATACCAATACCTTCGCCAATTCAAATTTTTGAACGGAAAAATGTGGGGCAAATTTCCAAATTTGCCTTACGTTGGCGAACCTATTGTTATACGCATGTCAGTAGAATGTCAACGCGAGATTCATACGAATTCTTGACAAACAAAACGCGCGGACGAGACAGCACTCTCGCCCGCGCGGTGTGCGATGCGTTCAATCTGAGACGTTGCGCGCCTCACGTTTCACTTGATCTTGTCAGTGTAAATGTCCATCACCGTGGCGAGGAATTTCAACGCTTCGGCTTTCGGTCGCTGGAAGGAATTGCGACCGATGATCGATCCAAAACCACCGCCGTCGCGGATCGCGCGGATTTCGTCAAAGACGGCGGCATCGTCTTTGGCGGGACCGCCGGAGAAGATGACGATGCGGCGTCCGTCGAACGTGCTTTGCACGACGTGGCGCACGCGCTCCGGCAGCGTCTTGAGCGGGACCTGGTATTTCTCGTACGCCTTTTTGGCTTCCGGCTGCTCGATGTACGGGGCGCCCTCCGCCGTCGAAGTTGGCGGCTTGACCTTGATGAAGTTCGCGCCAAGTTCCGCGGCGATGTGTGCGGCGTACGCCACCACGTCGACCGCGGTTTCGCCCTGCTTGCTCAGGTTCGAGCCGCGCGGGTAGGACCACACGACGACCGCCAAGCCGTACCCCTTGGCTTCCTCGGCGACCGCGCGCAGTTGCTCGTACATCGTCCGGCTCATCGCCGAGCCGGGGTAGATCGTGAAACCGATTGCCGCACAGCCGAGGCGCAGCGCGTCGCGCGGGCTGGCAGTGAGCGACGGCATCGGGTCGCGCTCGTCAAACAGCAAATCGTGATTGTTGATCTTGAGGATCAGTGGAATTTCGCCGGCGTACCGCGCCGCGACCGATTCGATGAAACCGAGCGGCGCGGCGTACGCGTTGCAGCCGGCTTCGATCGCCAGTTCCGCGTGGTAGAGCGGATTGTACCCGGCGGGATTCGGCGCGAAACTGCGCGCCGGACCATGTTCGAATCCCTGATCGACCGGCAGGATCACGACCTTGCCGGTGCCGCCAAGTTTGCCGTGATTCATCATCCGCGCGATGTTCGCCCGAACGCCGGGATTTTCAGAATCGTACCAACTCAGAATCTCGCGAATTCGGTCATTCATAACGTCCTCCTCGTAGCATAGCGTAATGATCCGTTGGGTTTCTATTTTATTGTATCACCACACGGCGAATCGGTCAAAGAAAGTGTCGTTGCGGCACGCGGCGTCGAATCGTCTGGCTGTGGATTTTCCCTCCAGCAGCTTTTGTGAAACGCGGAATCAGCGCGTGCGTTGACCGACCGATCCGCGGTCGCGACTGTTTTTTAGA
>DAIDTM010000363.1 GCA_027457205.1 Anaerolineae bacterium
ACGGGGGCGCGTCCAGCCCTCGCGCCGCGAGAAAATCGGGAATGATGATGCTCGCGGTTGGTTTGGCGCTGTACTGTTCCGTCGCGCGCGCGGCGCAGCGTTTGTCGCACCCATCGATCGCAATCGTCGGGTAGAATTTCGCGAACGCGCGCTCTCTATCGTTCCCGGCCAGAAAGAGCGGCAGACAGAGAGTTACAGTATCTTTCGGGCGCAGTCGCTCCAACACCTGAAGCGCTGCGACGCGCGAGAGCGTGCCGGCGGGCAACTCCTCGCCGCTGCAACCGATGAGTCCAACTTTCTTCTTCGGCAAAATCGGCACTGTGAAACCTCCAGTGTTCAGTAATCAGACGACTGAATACTGATGACTGAATACTGATGACTGAATACTGAATACTGATTACTGTAACTCGTCCACCTTCGCCGCGATTTCTTCGGCGAGAAGGCGCGCCATCGTCCGCCCCGCGTCGTCCAGTTCGCTCACCGAGCGCACCTTGAGGTCTCGATGTGTGCGGTACACGTCGTAGACGCGATATTCCGCCGCGGGTTTTCCGCCCGCGGCTTCGACGTTGACCTTGGCGCAGGCGGATGGGCAGCCATCGATCGTGATGGTCGGTTGATCGCGCACCTGCGCCTGTGCGTCGGCGTCGCCAAGCGTAAGGAGCGAAAGGCAAACGGCATCGGTGACGTCGGGACGCAAATCTTCCAGCAGCGTATACATCGCCTCGCGTCCAACGCTGCCATACGCTTTGCCGATGCCACTGCATGGCACGATCATTACACGTTTCCGCGTAGCATCCGTCATTTCGCTTGCTCCAATTCCGCGCGCGCCTTCATCTGCGGCAGATACGTCTCCGCGTCGAGCAACGCGTCGTAATCGGCGGGATGGCTCGGCTCGATTTCCGCAAGCCATCCTTCGCCGTAGCAATCGCCGTTGACGAGTTCGGGATGGTCCGCCAGCGCGGCGTTAACGGCGACGATTTTGCCCGCGAGCGGCGTAGGGATGACCAAATCCACCTTGATTGTTTCGAGCGCACCGAGTTCATCGTCGGCGTTCAGCACTGTGCCGATCTCTTTCAGATTCACGAATGCGACATCGCCCGACTTTTGCTGGAGATAATCGGTGAGTCCAACCCGCACACGACTGCCTTCGCGTTGTGTCCACACCTCCGCGTCGCTGTAGCGATAGTCGAGTGCAACACGGAAAACGAATTTGTCAACGTGCGCCTCAAGAAAATCCATGCTCTTCCTTTCCAAGTAAAAGCGGGATGACCTGTCACGCCAAGGCGACAATTCATCCCGCATTCATCACGGGAATTCCGATTCCGTTCTCATGCGGGCGTTGCCATCGCCTCGCGAATCCATTCTGCAATCTGCGCTCGGGTGGGCAACTCTTTGCCGCCCGACCAGACGAGTTGGCGGTTGATCGCGAGTCCAGGTGGATCCCCCGTCAGCCGGCGTTCCATCTCGCGCGGCGTCGTGATTTTTTCGACCCGCGCATCGCGCCAGCCGAGTTCGCTCAGCGTCTCCATAACGAGCATTTCAAGCTTCAGACAGTTGGCGCAACTCGGACCGAGGATCTGGATTTCCATCGTTTCTCTCCCTTCCCTCGTCCGACGGTTTCGCATTTCGGACACGGGCACGCGGCAATCGTTTGCGTTTCTAAGGGTATGCTTTTCACGCCAACTAACGCGTTGACGGTATCCAAGACATCGAACACGCGCGGATCCTTGACGCGATAATACACCCGCAAACCATCTTTACGATCCTCCAGCAGTCCCGCCTGGCGCAGAAACATCAACTGCTGTGAAACGTACGCCTGGCGCTGACGCAAAAGCGCGGTGAGGTGGCAGACACACTCCTCGTCCTGACGAAGTGCGTTCAGGATTTGCAGTCGCGCCGGATGCGCCAGGGCTTTTAAAAAGATTGTCGGCAACCGAAGAGTGTCCATTGTTTCGAACCCTCCGTAATTCAACTTTCTGAATATAGTTTAACCACGCAAGGTCAAAATTGGGTTTCCAATTTGGTTGCAATTTAGGAGGAGAAAGTTAGAGCTACTTTTTTCCGAATACGATAAATGATCGACTGGTGGGACATGTGATGGCAAGCAGAAAAACAGACGCCGCTGCAAATGGGGCGCACTTCGCCGGCAAGCAGTACAGCCAAGGGCAAATCTGTCGTGTCCTGGAGGAATTTGGACGGGGCGTGTGCTTTCACCTCCAAATCTTCCAACTGCACGGCGTAGCCTTCAGCTCGACGCGAGTCCAGGAACGCTCCGCCTCCAGCCGCCAAGCCAGAGAGACCATACTGGTCATCGAAGCGCACGGCAAGTCGGAAGCACCGCTACCGCTACTGCAACTGGCTGATTGGGACGTGCGGGTGGTGGAAGCAGTCATAGACCGCCGCCAAAGTATGAATGACACTCTTGCCTTTCATATACCCCATAACCTGGGCAACGGCATACTTCGGAGGAATCGTGATCAGCATGTGCACATGGTCAAACAACATATGCCCTTCCAGAATTTCACTCTCTTTGTGCTTGGCTAGCTCTCTCAGCACCGACCCGAGTTCGGCACGCAATTCCTCAAAGAGTTTTTTCTTGCGCTACTTCGGGATCCACACCACGTGGTATTTGCATTCCCATTTGGTATGGGCTAAACTGTTGGTGTCATCCATGTAGAGCCTCCTGTGATCTGCTGCGAGTGGTTCACAGTGGAGGCTCTACATGATATTCCCGCAGATGTCAAACGCTGGGAGTCTCCCCGCCATAGGTAGGGGCTTACCTTTTTAGTTATGTCGTGTTTACTTTACGGATGCCAAATCCGAACTCACCGAGCATGGCGGGTTTGATTCGCGCACCTTGTCGTTATCTGCCGGTTGTGCTACAATATCATAGTGCTGCTACAGGGGACGCATAGGTAGCGCGTATTCCAGAAGCGTAGCAGCCAGAATTGATCGGCGTGTCAATGAAGCGCGGCATGAACACCTGGAATGCTCGGAACGAAAAGACCGTAGACAAGCATTTGATCTGAAGCAAAGTAAGCCGAGGTTCTCCGAGATGGCTGATGCCAATGATCTTATTCAGCAGCAATTTGGCGCACACGCGAAAGACTATGTCACGAGCTCAGTACATGCACAAGGTCAAAGCCTCGCGCGATTACTCGAGCTCACACAGCCGCAACGTGATTGGCGCGTGCTCGACGTTTCGACCGGTGCGGGGCACACAGCGCTGACGTTCGCGCCGCGTGTTGCGCGCGTGGTCGCTTGCGACCTGACGCCGCAAATGCTCGATGCGGCGCGCCAGCTGGCTGAGGAACGCGGAATGACCAATATCGAATTCAAGCCCGCAGACGCGCAAGCGCTGCCTTTCGATGATAACACGTTCGACCTCGTGACCAACCGGCTCGCGCTGCACCATTTCGCCGATGCGCGCCAGGCGATTGCAGAAATGGCGCGCGTGTGCAAACGCGGCGGCATCGTGGTGCTCGACGATAACGTCGTACCGCCAGACAAGGTGACTGCGGGTTACATCAACCATTTTGAGAAATTGCGCGATCCATCCCACAACTGGGCATTTCCGACCGCGCGGCTGGAAACGTATTTTGCTGATGTTCAGCTCGTCGTGGAACGCCGCGACACGCTCAAGAAAGAAATGGAATTCGAGCCGTGGGCAGACCGCATGGGCGCAAGCGCGGAGACCCAAGCCCAGTTGCGGCAATTATTGCTAGATGCGCCGGACGCCGCTCGCGAATTCTGGTCGCCGCGCGTCGATGGCGAGAAGGTGTTTTTCGCGCTGACCGAAGCGATTATCATCGGAAGGAAAATATAAATCGGACGCGGACGAACACACAAAAAAGAAGACGCTGATCCACGTCCCAATCATTCATGCCTACTCAGCCCGCGCGCGTCAACCCCATTATCGATTCCTTCGCTTCCGCCATCACGTCTCATCGCCGTATCCTCGACATCGGTGCGGGCAAGGGGCTGCTCGCGCAAGAAATGGCGCGGCGGTTCGACGCACATGTGACGCTGGTGGACGTGGCACAGTACAATCATACCGATCTGCCGCTGTCCGTCTGCGACAGTCGCGCGCTTGCTTTTGCCGATAACAGTTTCGATTACGCGCTGCTCAGTTTTGTCTTGCATCACAGCCCGAACCCGGACGCGATCCTGCGCGAGGCATTGCGCGTCGCGCGCGAGGTGATCGTAATCGAGAACGACGTGCGCGGCGCGGCGCGCGGCGCGGTAACGCGCTTGATCGATTCGTGGCCCTCGATCCGGTACGGCACGCCGCCGTGCCATTTCACGCGCACGCGCGACGAGTGGCTGAAATGGTTCGCGAGCTTTCCAACCGAGGCGCAGGTGTTGAAGGAATTTGAACTGGAGTTCGGTTTTTTTCGGAACATTACTGTACTCTTGAAAAAGCGACAAAACTAAACGCAAAGAGCACAGAGAACGCAAAGATGAACCAGGTTTGCCTTTGCGCCCTCTGCGGTTCATATAGAAAGTCGAACGATGAAATACCACATCTGGACCGAGGGCTGCCAAATGAACGTCGCGGACTCGCAGCGCGTCGCATCCGAGCTGGAGAAACTCGGCTACCACGCGGTGCGCGACGCCGAGTCCGCCGATGTGATCGTCTTGAATACGTGCGTTGTCCGCCAAAGCGCGGAGGACAAGGCGTACAGCCGACTGATGTCGCTCAAGCCGCTGAAAGAAGCGCGCCCCGATCTGGTGCTTGGCTTGATGGGCTGCCTCGTCGGCGTGCGCGATGCGTCGCCGCTGCAAACGCGCTTTCCGTTCGTCGATGTCTTTTTGCCGCCGTCCGATCCGGCAAAACTTGTGCAGTTACTCCGCACGCGTGATGGACACCCGCCGTCTGTCATTGCGAGCCGCGAAGCGGCGAAGCAATCTCCATATTCACAAACAGAGATTGCTTCGTCGCAAAGACCGCTCCTGGCAACCCTGGCACCGCCCGCAAGGGCAGGTGTGACACGTACAGAGGGCTATGAAATCGAACAACGCGAGACCGAAACGCGTTACGAGTTGATGGACGCTGACTTGATTCTGCCCGCGCACGAGCGCGGCGCGCTCGTCAGTGCACACGTACCCATCGTCTATGGCTGCAACCACGTCTGCACCTTTTGCATCATTCCGTACCGCCGCGGCAAGGAACGCTCGCGGTCGATTGGCGAAATCGCCGCAGAAGTTCGCGCGCTCGTCAATCAGGGCGTCAAAGAAATTACGCTGCTCGGTCAAATCGTCGATCGCTACGGCTACGATGTGCCCGATGGTCCGCGCCTGCCCGACCTTTTGCGCGCGGTGAACGATATTGATAGACTGGAGCGCATTCGCTTCCTCACGTCGCATCCGTTGTATATGACGGACAAACTGCTAGACGCCGTCGCCGCGCTGCCGAAAGTGTGCGAGCATATCGAAGTGCCGGCGCAAGCCGGCGACGATGCAATGCTGACAAAGATGAAGCGCGGCTACACTGTGGACGATTACCGCGCGCTCATCACACGCATCCGCGCGCGCGTGCCGAACACCAGCATCGCCACCGACATTATCGTTGGGATGCCCGGCGAGACCGAGACGCAGTTCATGGGAACCTACGACCTGCTCAAAGAATTACGGCTCGACGTGGCGCACGTCGCAATGTTCAGCCCGCGCCCGAACACGGTTGCCGCGCGCTGGAACGACAATGTGTCGCCGGCGGAGAAAGAGCGCCGCCGCAAAGCGATCGACGATTTGCAAGCGCAGATTGTCGCCGAGATCAACGCGAAATTCCTGGGGCAGACCGTCGAGGTGCTGGTCGAAGAAAAAGCAAAACAGCGCTGGAAGGGACGCACGCGCAACAACAAACTTGTCTTCTTCGAAGATGACACGCGAGATTGGCAGGGCAAACTCGCCAATGTGAAAATCGAATGGACGGGTCCGTGGTCGATGATCGGAAAGGCTTCTATTTCGCAGACCTAGAAAGCAAGCGATGAACCAGAGCAAACGTGAAGATCGCCTCGGCGACTTTACGACCGATACGCGTGTGCTGAAACTCGCACTGATGGCGGTGGTGATTGGCGCGATCAGCGCGTTGGTTGCCGATGTATTGGTGCGGCTGATCGGATTCTTTACTAATCTGTTCTTCTACCAACGCCTCTCGACCGACTTCACCTCGCCGACCGAAAACCACCTGGGCTTGTGGGTGATCTTGATTCCCGCGTTCGGCGGTCTGGTCATCGGGCTGATGGCGCGCTATGGCTCAGAAAAAATCCGCGGGCATGGCATCCCCGAAGCACTGGAAGCCATTCTGATCGGCGGCAGCCGCATGGAGCCGAAAGTCGCGGTGCTCAAGCCGCTCTCGTCCGCGCTCTCGATTGGCACCGGCGGACCGTTCGGCGCAGAAGGACCGATCATCATGACCGGCGGCGCGTTCGGTTCGC
>DAIDTM010000364.1 GCA_027457205.1 Anaerolineae bacterium
CGCGAGTTTGATCAGGCACTGTGTCGATCCCTTCGCCCAGCGGAACTGCTGCCGCTTGAACGCGTGAATCTGCGGCGGAATCTCCGCCGGCGCAACCACCTCCGGCAGGAAAATCATTTCCAGCCGTCCATCTGCGCGCGATAACTCAGGACGAGGTCTTCGCTCAGCGTGTCGCCCTGCCAGCCGCCGGACTGCTCGATACACTCGCGCCGCCAAACGCCGGCAGTGCCGTTAAAGTTGAAGAAGAGACCGTTGCGCGAGCGCGTCGTCTGCTCGACGACGAAACGACCGTCGAGCGCGAGACTCTGCGCGCGCGTCAACGCCGAGTAGGTCGCGTTCAAATGTCCCCAGCGCGCCTGCACCAATCCCACCTCCGACGCGGCAAAGTACGGAATCGTCTTCTTGAGAAAGTCCGGCGGCGGCGCAAAGTACGCGTCGAAGATGGCGATAAATTCGCCGGTCGCGCTCTGCAAGCCCGCTGCCAGCGCGCCGGCTTTGAAGCCGGACCGATCCGCGCGCCGGACCAACGCGATATCGATTCCGCGCCGGCGAAAGCAATCGACGCGCGCCTGCGCGATCGCGGTCGTCTCGTCGTCCGAATCGTCCAGCACCTGGATTTGCAGCCGGCCGCGCTGCCAATCGAGCGCGGCAGCAGCATCGATCAATCGCTCGACGACGTACAGCTCGTTGTAAATCGGCAGCTGCACCGTCACACGCGGCATCTCAGTGAGCGGCGGCTGGGGAATCGACGCGCGGCGCTTGCGCCAGAACAGAAACGCGATTAGGCAGGTGTTAAAGCCATAGACGGCTAGGCAAAAAGCGGCAAAAAGATAAATCAAGAAAAGAATCCCACTCACCAAACGATCCTCCCAATCTCGCGGAGCAAAAATGCAGCGGCGTCTTCTGGTCGAAGAACGTCGCTGCGCCGAGGGCTTCATTGTCCGAGCGTGATGCGGCGAGAGTATACCACCGAATGAGGATTTGGACAAGGTTTGTGATATAATATCCCCGTGCGCATTTCCCTGATCGTCACCGTGCTGAACGAAGCCCAGGCACTGCCGCGCCTGCTCGACTCGATGGCGATGCAGACCCGCGCGCCGGACGAGATCGTCATTGTGGACGGCGGTTCCACCGACGCGACGCTCGAAATCCTCCGCGCGCACGCGGCGCGCGTGCCGCTAAAAATCCTCTCGCAACCCGGCGCAAACATTTCCCAGGGGCGCAACGCGGCGATCCGCGCCGCCACCGGCGACGTCATTTGTTCGACGGACGCTGGCGTGTGGCTGGACGAGCGTTGGATGGAGGAAATTACGCGGCTCTTTGAAGACGGACGACGGACGACGGACGACGGGCGTCAATCAGCATCCGTCCTCCGTCCTCCGTCCTCCGTCGATGTTGTCTCTGGTTTCTTCCTCCCCGATCCACACGGTGCGTTCGAGACCGCGCTCGCAGCGACGACGCTCCCCGCGCTCGCGGACATCCGCCCAGACAAATTCCTGCCCTCCAGCCGCTCGATTGCATTTCGCAAATCCGCGTGGGAAAAAGTGGGCGGCTACCCGGAATGGCTCGACTTTTGCGAAGACTTGGTTTTCGATTTCGCGCTGCGCGCCGCGGGTTGCCGCTTTACGTTCGCGCCGCGCGCGATCATCCATTTCCGTCCGCGTCCGGATCTGCGCGCGTTCTGCAAGCAGTACTATCAGTACGCGCGCGGCGACGGCAAGGCGAATCTGTGGTTTACGCGGCACGTTATCCGCTACTTGACGTACCTCGTCGCACTGCCGGGCGTGATCGCGCTGACGATTGCCGCGCCGCTGCTCGCGCTGCCGCTCTGGTTGATCGGCGCGGCGTTCATGTCCTTCACGCCGTACAAGCGGCTCGCGCCCATGCTGCGCGGCATGTCGCTCATCGACAAACTGTGCGCGGTCGCGTGGGCACCGATCATCCGCGTCACGGGCGACATCGCGAAGATGATCGGCTATCCAGTGGGTGTCGCATGGCGGATGAGAAATAGGACACGGATTGCCGCGGACAAACGCGGATAAATCTTTCCTCGCCCTGGTCGAGAGAAGGTGGGGATGAGGGACGATCCCATAGCACACCGCCAAGATGGCGGAACAAAACTATGCGATGGTTTGGCATGGAGGAAACCGATGACCACGGCTTATCTCTACTCTCCTGTTTTTCTGGAACACCAAGAAGCAGAGCACCCTGAATCTCCGGATCGATTGCGGCGCATCCTGGACGTGCTGCAAGACACCGGCGTCCTGCCGCGTCTCGTCGCGCTCGATCCGATCCCGGCGACCGACGCGCAGATCGGCGCGGTGCACACCCCGCGGCACATCGAACGCGTCAAGCAGCTCGTCGCGAACGGCGGCGGGCATTTCGACCCGGACACGTACGCCAACATGCGCTCGCTGGACGCGGCGCGGCTAGCCGCCGGCGCGCTGGTGCGCGCGGTGGACGCGGTCATGACCGGCGAGGTGGACAACGCGTTCGCGCTCGTGCGCCCGCCGGGTCATCACGCGACGCGCGGTCACGCGATGGGTTTTTGCCTCTTCAACAACGTCGCCATTGGCGCGCAGCACGCGCTGGACGCGCATCACCTCGAACGCGTGCTCATCGTCGATTACGACGTACATCACGGGAACGGAACGCAGGACATTTTCTACAACACCTCGCGTGTGCTGTACTTTTCGACGCATCAGTATCCGTACTATCCCGGCACCGGCAGTTGGCGCGAGACCGGCGATGGCGAGGGCGTGGGCTTTACCGCCAACGTCCCACTGCCGCCGCGCGTCGGCGACGAGGGCTATTTGCGTATCTTTGAAGAGTTTCTCCTCCCGCTCGCGCGGCGTTACCAGCCGCAGCTGATCCTCGTCTCCGCCGGCTACGATGCGTACTGGGCGGACCCGCTGGCATTCGAGAATCTCTCGATTCGCGGCTACGCCGAACTCGCGCGCGTCGTGGTCGAGATGGCGCGCGAATTCGCTGGCGGGCGCGTCATTTACACGCTGGAAGGCGGGTACGACATCAACGCGCTGGGCTATGGCGTCGCCGCGACGTTCCAGGTGCTGCTCGGCGACGACGACATTCCCGATCCAATTGGTCCATCGCCGCGCGCCAGCGAAGACCTCGGCGATTACATCGAACAGCTGCGGCGCGTGCACCATCTGGACTAGCGATCAGCTCAACTTCCCGCAGGTTGTTCGGCTGAATCGACGCAAAACAATTGACTTTTGTCTGGCTTTAGGGCATAATACTTGCGGAGGTTCTCGTGAACGATCAAGTCACGCTCGAAGCATACGCGGACGAGAATCGCGCACTGATCCACAACAATCGCCACGACGAAGCGATTGCGATCTGCCGGCACGTTCTGCGCTACTACCCGAAGCACATCGATTCCTACCGGCAGATGGGCGAGGCATATCTCGAAAAAGGCGAACTGGAGAACGCGAAGGATATGTTTCGCCGCGTCCTCAGCGCCGATCCGGAAAACGTCATCGCCTACGTCGGACTGGCGACGATCTTCGAGCAGCAGCACCTCATCGACGAAGCGATCTGGCACCTGGAACGCGCCTACGAACTTGCGCCCGGCAATTTCGACATCAACAAGGAACTCGTTCGTCTGCACGGCGAAGCCAACCACCCGCGCCAGCGGATCAAGATGACGCCCGCCGGGCTGGCGCGTCTCTACAGCCAGGAGGGTCTCTTCTCGCAAGCGCTTCAGGAATTGCGCGCCGTCACGACCGCCGCGCCGTCGCGCTTTGACGCACGCGTCGCGCTGGCAGAAACGCTGTGGCGCGCCGGTCGCCTCCGCGAAGCCGCCGACGCCGCGCTAGCGCTCCTCACACCGTTGCCCTATTGTCTCAAAGCCAATCTGATTCTCGGCGCGGCGTGGAAGGAAAGCAGTCTGCCGGAGAGCGATGTCTACCTCAACCGCGCACAGGAACTAGACCCGACCAATAAAATCGCCGCGCGACTGTTGGGGACGCGCTCGCCGCTGCCGGTCGCGCAGATTTCCGTGCCGCGTCACATCGAAGGCGCAACACTGCCGCCGCCCGCTCCTCTGACGCCCGCCCCGATTGAAGAAACAGCCGTCCAAGCCGGCGAATCGACTGCCGAAGAACCGGTCGCCGAAGCGACGGATTTCTTTGTCGATATGAAACCGGCGCAAGCCGCGCCGGCGACCGAAACGTCGATTCCTGTCGAACCTCAAGGCGAGCCAGCCGCCAAACCCGATCTGCCGGCGTCGAACTTGCCGCCCTGGCTGCTTTCCGAATTTCCCGAAGCCGGCGCGAGCCAGCCGGAAACGGCAGAAGAAACATCGGCGGCGTTGCCTCACGCGCCGACGCCCATCGCGTCGGACGAGGAACTGCCGCCTTGGTTGACCGAACCCGGTCAAGCGCAAGCCATACAACCCGAAGCAGAGAAATCGCCGGCGGCAACTGAAGGCATCTTCGATTCCAACGCTGTTGTTTCGGAGGCGTTACCGAGCGAGTCTTCCGCGACAGAGGAACTGCCGGATTGGTTGCGCGCGCTGCAAGCTCAGTCCGCGCCGGCGGAAGCGGCAACGCCCGCGCCACCAGAAGAGACTCAGCCGGCGGAAGAATATGCCTTGCCGAGTTTTCTGACACAACCGCTGTCAGAAACTGCATCGGCGGTAGAACCCACGCCCGCACCTCAAGCGGAAGTCGCGCCGGTGGAAGAGCCGGTCGTACCGATTTTGGCAACGCAGCCGCCACAAGAAACGCCAATAGCGGAAGAAGCCGCGCCTGTGCCGCCAGCGCAAGTCGCGCCACTGGAAGAACCGGTCGCTCCGATTTTATTGACGCCGACGCAAGAAACACCAAGGGCGGAAGAAGCAGCGCCTGTGCCGCCAGCGCACGCCGCATCGGCAGAAGTGCCAGTCGCGCCGATTTTGGCAACACAACCACCGCCAGAAACGCCAATGGCGGAAGAACATCCCGCGCCGGAGGTACCTGAAGAAACGGCGCAAGAATTTCCGGTCGAGACGCCGCCCGCGCCGGCTACCGCTGACAACGTGCCGCCCATCGTCGTGGAAATGCCGGCTGCGCCCGCCGCC
>DAIDTM010000365.1 GCA_027457205.1 Anaerolineae bacterium
CTATCAATTCACATGGATAAATCGTCGGCGTCGTATGGTATAATGTCTTTGGGGTTCTCATGCGCTGCTCTTTCTTTGATCGGATTGAGACAGTTTGCACGAGAACCCTCTTTAGTCAAAAAGTGAGTTTTGCGGTATTGCCTTTCCAGCCATACTGGTCGCCCCGCGCGAACCTGGGGCTACCCGCATCGAGTCCATCCAGCGTGGGGCAGATGGGCGGGCGCAGGAAGCGTTGCTTTAAGCGCTCGGTCAGACGGTAAAACGCTTTGAGTTCGCAATCTTGTTTCGTGGGATGTTCCCCGGGGTTCTCAATGAATTCCATCATCGCGAGAGGGCGAAGCCGTTCGGCGTCACCAGTTTGGCTTCCAAGACCGGAGGGTAGTAGAGCGTTTGCCCCTGGTGCGTCCGGGTAAGACACGGCGGGCAATGCTGCTCCGAGTAGACCAGTCGCCCGGTGCCATCGATGGCAATCAGAAAGTACTGGTCCAGCAATCGATAAGGATAGAGCCCTTTGATCCGAATCAAGGTTTCGACCATGCCGGTGACCGTGGCTTGCAATTCCTCCGGGTCCAAGCGGCTGAAGAGCGCGTCGGTCGTATCCCCATGCGGGTATTGTGCGACGCCAAAGAGGGATTGGAATTTGGACGCGGACCAGGTGTTGCCGCGCACGAGATGGGTGAGTTGGCTCATGGTCGCCTCCGGGTTGACATTGTAGCGGGATTGGCTTGAGTGTTAACAGACACGTCTATGCGTATGCCGTTCGACCATCAACACGATATCAATGTTGTTCCCGGGTCGTAGGTTGGGACGTTCGCGCATTCGTGTCAGAACCACCTCACGGAAAAATAGAATTGCCAGTCTCAGGAAAGAGGCTGGCAATTCTATTTTTTCTTTACGCTTTCACCAACTTGACTTTGGTATCGTAGAAACTCGCGCTTCCGCCGATGGGATCGGTCAGGCAGGTCGTCTGCGTTCCAGTGTCGAGCAGTAGCACCGGATTCCCGCACAAGCCGGCGGTGCGACGCGGATCGCCGGGGACAGTCTGTCCGTCCACGACGACATCGCGCGCGCCGTACGCCCAGTGCCCGTACGACCACGAGACGAGGACGACGCCGGGGCGCGCGAGCTGGGTCAGTTTCACCTTGCCCTGCACCGGCTCGGTGTGGCCGTTGCCGAGATCGAGTACTCCGTTCGGATTCGTGCGCGACATCAACTTGACCACATCGCCATCGCGCACGCCGAGCGGTGCCGCGTCGCGCGGATTGATAAACACCGCGTTCTCCGGAATGACGCCCATGCCACCTTGCGTCCAGTAGTTGCCGATCGTGCGTGACTGACCGCCGGTAACTTCCTTGTACGTGTTCAGGAAGAAGGGATAGTCCTTGTCGTCCACCGGCACGCCGGTGCTGTTACGGATCGGTTCATAGTGCGCGGTGCCGAAAAGGAACTGCCCCGTGATACTGTCATTCGCAGTCGCGACCGGCTCGACGAAGAGATTGAGCTGACGCGCGTACGGATGCCCGACGAAATCGCCGGCATAGCCCTTGGCAAACGCCTCGAAGCGCCCGCCGCGATTCAGCACATAAACCGTCTTGCGCCACATCGACGCGCCGACGGCGGTTTGCCACTTGGCTTCGTCGAACACGCCCTTGGGCAGGTGAGCGCGCGCCTGGCGGAAGATGGCGAGTTCAGGATCGTCCGCATCGGGCACTGCGTCGCTGCCGCCCGCCGCGTCGCCGAACGCGACATTGGCAACCGCGCGCAGGTAGTAATCTTCGGGACGATTGAAATCGCCGTGTGCGCCGAACCCGCCCTTGCCGATACCGGGCAGACCGAGCGATTTGCCGATCGCGATCATCATCGCTTCCATCGAGATCGGCATCGGTTCGCTGTCCACGGTGACGATCTCCGGCACCGGTGCGGCAATTGGTTGGCGCACGCGAATGTTCTTGGTCGGGTCGGGCGGCGGCGAGCCGAGGAACGCCCAGCGTTCGACGTAGGTAATGTCCGGAAAGATGTAATCCGCGTACATCGAGCTTTCCGCGATCACGATGTCGTCGGCGATGTAGAGCGGAATCTTGTTCGTGTCCGCGAGCATTTTGATCTGCTCCGCGCCGGCGGGCGCGGCGAGCGCGGGCGTGCCCATATGCAGCCACAGAATCTTGACCGGATACGGATACTGGGCGTACGCGGCGGGAATCACTTCCTGGTACACGTTCGACGTGAACGGATAGAACGGACGCGGCGCGGGATAGTTCTTGAACAGCGTCGTTTTTTCGTACGCCACGCCTTCGCGTGTGAGTTTAACGCCGAACGCGCCGATCTTGCCGGGATGATCGCCGCTGAGGTCGAACGGCTTGTCCTTATTGCCGATGGCGTTCCACGCGCCGCCGCCCGCGCTCAAGCCGCCCTTCCAGTCCACGTTGCCGATCAGCAGATTCAGCGTGATGAGCGATTGCCCGGTGTAGTAACCATTCGTGTGCTGCACCGCGCCGCGATAAAACTCGATCGCGGCTTTCTTGCCGTGCGACGTGAATTCGTCGGCGAGCGCCGTGACGGTCTTGACATCCACGCCGGCAATCTGCGCCCATTCGTCCAGCGTCTTCGCCGACGCTTC
>DAIDTM010000366.1 GCA_027457205.1 Anaerolineae bacterium
CGTCGCAAAAACCGCTCCTCGCAACACTTGCACCGCACGCAAGTGCAGGTGTGACAGATGCCACAGTCCTCCTCATGTCCGATCACGGACACGGTCCCGTCCGCAATTTTCTATACGTCAACAATTACCTCGCGCAGCGCGGCTATTTGAAATTCAAACCGAACGTCGCTTCGCAACTCAAGCGTGCTGCGTTCAATCTTGGTCTCACGCCGCGTACCGTGTATAAAATGTTGCTGGCGGTTGGGCTGGGAAAATTGCGCCGCACGCTCGACAAGCGGCGCGGCGGACGTGGTTTGCTGAAACGTTTCTTTCTTTCGTTCGCCGATGTCGATTGGTCGCGCACGCGCGCGTACTCCATCGGCTACATCGGCGAGGTGCACATCAATCTGCGCGGGCGCGAGCCGCAGGGCATCGTCGAACCGGGTGAGGACTACGAGCGCACACGCGATCAGGTCATCGCCGATTTGCGCGCGCTGAAACTGGCGGACGGCGCACCGCTCGTCGAGCATCTCTGGAAGAAAGAAGAAATCTATCGCGGCGCGCATCTCGCCGATGCGCCCGACATTCTGTTCCTGCCGCGCGGACTCGAAACGATCGCGTTCGGCGATTTCGAGTTCGGCTCGAACAAGATCGTCGAGCCGTCCTACGGCGTATCGTCGTCGCATCGGATGAATGGTATCTTCATCGCGAGCGGCGCGGGCGTGAAGAACGCGGGCGAATTTGCCGGCGCGCAGCTCATCGATCTTGCGCCGACGATTCTGCATCTGATGGGTTTATCAGTGCCCACCGATATGGACGGCTGCGTACTGACTCAAGCCATCGCCGACGCGCGCGCGGTCGAGTACGGCGGTACGTCGGAAGGCAGCGCGTCGACGACCGAAGGTTATTCGGAGGAAGAAGAGCAGCAGGTGATCGAGCGATTGCAAGATTTGGGCTATATTTCCTGATCGATCCTTTACAAACAATTTACAGGAACTCAACGCGCACATAACGCCTCTTTGCGATAATCGCAACAGAATCGGCTGAAGAAAACCGCAGCCGAAAAAACGCAAGGAGGTAGAGTGATGTCGAAAAGTTGGTTCAGTCCGTTGCTCGTGGCAGGCGCGTTGCTGGGAAGCATCGCGTTCACCGCAGGATGCGCGAGCGCCGTACCGTCTGCCGCCGCTGCGCCCGCCGGCGCGCCAGTCGTCGCGTTAGCCGATGTGCCGATCGGCGGCGCGTCCAAATCGGCGACGAGTCATGCGCCGGCAAGCAGCGCACCGGTCGCGGCACAGCACATTTCGTGGTCGAGTTTCCAGGGCGCGCCGAACTTCAAACCCGGCTCCGGCGAAGGCATCTGGGTATGGAATGAGAACGCGAACGGAGTGAATACACTCCACGTCGCCGCGACGACCGAAGGTCTTCGTCACGTCTTCACCGGCGTTATTCGCACCGGCTCCGAAGGCAACTTCTGGGACATCGACCGGAGTCGCCTCGAGTCTGATGACCACGTGAGTCAGCCCGCGTACAACGAACTCCATTTCGACTTTACGACGTACAATGGCGTGGATGCATTCAGTGCGCGATGGAGCGGGCGCGAACTCATGCTCGATTTCCGCAACGATGGTCAGATTCGACCCGCGCATGTCTACTACGGCGCGAGCGCGACGCCCGCGCGCGGAATGCCATTGATCGTTGACGCCGGCGACGCGGGGCTGCGCACCTTTCCGCTTGCTGTCCTTTCCGGCGCAACGACTTTTCACGCTGGTGCGGGCGACGGCTACTGGATCTACAGTGATGCGAATGGCATCCATCTTCGCACCACGACGAAGAGCGCCGCCGATCACAAGTACTACACCGGGCAGATTTTCGGCGAACTGGCAAACGTTTCGCTCTTCTCGCCTGACGACGATTGGCTCAAGTGGCCCAACGGCGATCACGCCGATTTCGGTCTGCGCACGAATGGCGGCGTAGATGGAGTAAACTTGACACTCAAGGGTTCAAGCATCGTCTTCACGCTGCGAACCGATGGTCAGGTTGCTGGACCAAACATCGCTTTCGGATCGCACGGTTTGGGTTCAACCCATGCATTGACCTTCCGATTGCAGTAAGAACAGACGCGGCGGCTGGGATCACCCAGCCGCCGTTTTTTCTCGCGGCGATTTGTTTTTCCGCGCGAGTGTGGTATAATGGCGGCTGAAATGACTACTCGATTGTTTCTGGCTCAGCGACATTTTCATCACGCGCACCATTACGATGCGCTGCTTTCCCGCGCCAGAGACTAGCGCGATGTGCACTTGACGAAACTCTGGCGTGGCACTGTCCACGCCGTTTTGTTTTGTAGCCGCGTCAGTTCATCGAACGCGGACGGACGCAGACGAACGCTGAAGATAAAATTCATCCGCGTTTGTCCGCGGCAATCCGCGTCCAATTAGAGGTTTTCCATGCCACTCAAAATCCAGCCGCGCGTGCCGCGCGGAATGCGCGATATTCTGCCGCAACAGATGCTCCTGCGCCAGTACGTGATCGGCGAGGTCGAAAAGGTTTTTCAGCGTTTCGGGTTCGAGCCGCTGCAAACGCCGGTGCTCGAACTGCGCGAGACGCTAATGGGCAAGTACGGACCCGACGCGGAAAAGTTGATCTACGACGCGCAGCATCGCGAGGGCAAAGAGGAATTGTCGCTCCGCTACGATGTCACCGTGCCGCTTACGCGCGTCGTCGCAATGTACCCCGAACTGGTCAAGCCGTTCAAGCGCTACCAGATCGCGCCAGTATTCCGCGCCGAGCGACCGCAGAAGGGGCGCTATCGCGAATTCTACCAGTGCGACGCGGACATCGTCGGCAGCAAATCGATGCTCGCGGACGCGGAAATCGTGACGATGATCTACACTGTGTTCAAGCAACTCGGTTTCAAATCGTTCGTCACGAAAATCAACAACCGCAAAATCTTGACTGCGATAGGGGAAAGGACCGGTGTGCCACCTGAATCGCTTGGTGCCCTCTATCGTTCCATTGATAAAATGGATAAAATCGGTCAGGAGGGGGTTGTTGATGAACTTACCAAAGCCCTCACCGACGAAAGATTGGGCAACAAGCGACTTAGTCTAGCGGAAGCGAAAAAGACTGCGGAGCAAACGGTCAGCTTTACTAGGCTCTATGACGGTGGGTGGCCAGAACTACTACGGAGCCATCCTTTGGCGCAACAGGGATTTGATGAGCTGGATCAAATGCGGAAATTCCTTGACGATACGGGCGTCCCGGTTTCATACATTGAGATAGATTTATCGATGGTGCGCGGCTTGGCGTACTATACCGGTCCGATCTTCGAGACGGTCGTGACTGAACCCAAGATCGGCTCGCTGAGCGGCGGCGGGCGCTACGACGAACTGATGGGACTCTTCAGCAATCAGTCGCTGCCGATGACGGGCACGTCGTTCGGCATCGAGCGCATCATCGATGTAATGGACGAACTGACGATGTACCCCGCGAGCATCGGCAAGACGGTCACGCAGGCGCTGGTCACAGTGTTCAATCGCGACCTGATCGGCGCGTCGGTCCGCGTCGCGAACGCGTTGCGCGCGGCGGGCATCAACACCGAACTCGCGCTCGACGCGGACGGCTTGGGCAAGCAGTTGAAGTACGCGGCGGCAAAATCAATTCCGTACGCGATCATCATCGGTCCCGACGAAGCGGCGGCGCAAAAAGCGACGCTGCGCGATTTGTCGAGCGGCGAGCAGACGGTGGTCGCGGAAAGCGAGATCGCGGAAGCGATCAAGCTAAAAGCTCAAAGCTAAAAGCTAAAAATAAAAAGTATGATCGAGGATTCGCGTCACTTTTGGCTTTTAGCTTTTTACTTTTGACTTGTGTTGTCAATCGTGTTAGAATGTGTCCAAACATGGTGGCCATAGCTCAATGGCAGAGCGTCTGACTGTGGATCAGAAGGTTGCGGGTTCGACACCCGTTGGCCACCCTTGGTCAAAAAGCCAAAAATGCCAAATTTGCCAAACGTGCCAAAGAATCTTTTGGCAGATTTGGCGCCTTTGGCAGATTTGGCACGTTTGATCCTTGCGCCTGTAGCTCAATTGGATAGAGCATCAGTCTTCGGAACTGAGTGTTGGGGGTTCGAGCCCCTCCAGGCGCACTTGATTTGACGTGGTTCCTTGAAATCGAGGGAATCACGTTTTCTTTTTAATCGGCTTCTTTGGGCGCATCGCTCAAATCATTGTTGCAGGAAAGATGCCAAAACCCCTAATAGCATAACCCATAACCAAAACAGAGTGACTTTCCTATCGCTCTTTTCTTTCCAGCGCGCGCTTACAAGTGGACCGTGATAAAGCCATACTTTTTGGCCTCTCTTGGATAAGTATGGTGCATTTGATTCATGCTTGATAAAGTAAATCAATCCTGCCGCCAAAACCACTTTCAAGAGCCCAACGATTGATAATCCAAGAAGGTAGTTCGCGCCCCATATCAATACGATAGCAATTCCAACTACGATGCCCCAGGTCCAGTCGGTTGACGGTTGGCTCGCCGATCGAAGATCGTCCCAGTCCTCTGCTGTTCGCGTTGGTGTCGTGTAGGTTAAAGGGTCTGAATACTTGGGAGACGCTGGTTCTTTGACCGACAAGCTGGGTTTTGTTATCGCTGCTTCGCCTTGCAGAAGTCTCAAGGCATTTTCAATCTTCTCTTTTCGCTCTTCCATAGATGATTGACGATAGTATTCTAAGGTTCGGGCCACTTCAGAGTCTTGCTCCATCTGTCGGCCAAGTCCTGCCGCTGTTACATAGTCAGGGTGTAACCCTGTAAACGAGTCCTTCCATCGCGAAACGAACTTGTCGAGACCACCCATAACAGCGGTGTCTTTGTAGCCGAGTTGTTTCTCCAAAACTAGAATTTTTGCCAATGTAGATCGACTTGGGTTATCCATTCGGCTAGGTCTCCCAAAGAGAAGCAACAAGCAACCGAGAATTGAGTATTAGGTAGAAGAGGCAGTCCCGCGTGACAATGTGCGGGATGTTTTTTACTTCAACAAGCCTATTGCTGACTGAATGGCCTGTTGGAACAAATTGAACAAGAGTCTACCCTTTTCCGTATCGAGGCTAAGAGTGACAACGATACTTAGTCTTTGTCCAAAAATAAGTTGGTCAATTTCAATTCGGCTTGCGATGTGGGTAAATGGTGTAGTTCCATTGCGGAAAAATTTTGTGATAGTGTATGCGTAAACGGGCAATTTCTTCCGGGGTCGCCTTGACGCGAG
>DAIDTM010000367.1 GCA_027457205.1 Anaerolineae bacterium
TACCACATCCGCCTCCCCGCTCACACAGCCGCAGATGCTCGTCCTGCCGGTGCTCACCGCCAGTCTTGTCGAAATCGGCTACATCTTGCGCATCACGCGCGTCAGCGTGGTCGAGGTGGTCAACAGCGGTTACGTCCGCACCGCGATTCTCAAAGGCATTCCGTATCGCCAGGTCGTGCTGCGGCACGTCTTGCGAAATTCGCTGATGGCGCCGGTCACGGTGATTATGCTGCACGTCAACTGGTTGATCGGCGGCTTGGTGGTCGTCGAATCGGTGTTCGGCTATCCCGGTTTGGGAACGTTTATTCTCAACGCCGCGCTCTACAAAGATGTCTACGCCATTGAAGCCGGCGCGATGGTCTTGATTGTGTTTGCCGTGGGAACGCAGCTCATTGCCGACATCATCTACTCGTACCTCAACCCGCGGATTCGGTACACCTAGGAGGCGCGATGGCAGAGAGCATGGCGATTCGTGTCACCGCGCGGCAGCGGCAGTGGCAGCAAATCAGGGAAACCCTATCGACGGTCTTGGCGTCGCGGACGGCAATCGTCGGACTCGTGATCGTTCTGCTGTGGGTGGCGATTGCCCTGTTTGCGCCGCTGGTCACACGCTACGATCCGCTGGCGCAAGATTACAAGCATCTCGATCAAGCGCCGACCGCGCAGCACGTCCTCGGCACCGACGATCTGGGGCGCGATGTATGGTCGCGCGTCGCGTTCGGCGCGCGCACGATCCTCACGCTGGGACCGATCTCGGTCTTGGCGGCGTTAGTCCTGGGCGCGGCGCTGGGGCTGATCGCCGGCTATTACGGCGGCTGGCTGGACGAGGCGGTGATGCGCGTTCTCGACGCGCTGATGGCATTCCCGACGATCCTGCTGTATATGATCATCATCTCGGCGGTCGGCGCGTCCGCGCTCAACGTCGTGATCGCGATGGCGGTCGGCGGCGCGCCGGGCATCGCGCGCCTGGTGCGCGCGCTGACGATGGATATTCGCACGCGCGAGTACGTCGCCGCGGCGAAACTGCGCGGCGACAGCGACCTGCAAATTATGCTGCGCGAGATTTTGCCCAACTGCCGCGGTCCACTCCTGGTCGACTTTTTGCTGCGAATGGGGTACGCGGCGTTCTACATCGGCACGCTGGGTTTTCTGGGGCTGGGTTTGCCGCCGCCGACGCCGGACTGGGGTAGTATGGTTCAAGAAGGTCACACGCACATGACGATGAATATCTGGCCCGTCCTGTCGGCGACCCTCGCCATCGTCTCGTTGGTCGTCGGATTGAATCTGTTTGCCGACGGCGTGCGCGAAGAAAGCATGCGCTACCAGTAAAGGAACGTTCGTATGCCTGAGACCCCTGTCCTCGCCGTCAAGAATCTCGCCGTGACGTATAAAACGCGCAAGCGCGATGTCAACGCCGTGCGCGACGTTTCGTTTGAGATTTACCAGGGCGAAAACCTCGGGCTGGTCGGCGAGTCCGGCTGCGGCAAGAGTACCGTGGCTTACTCGATCGTCAATTTCCTGGGACCGAATGGTCACGTCGTCGGCGGCAACATTTCGTTCAAGGGGCAGGAGCTGCGCGATCGCCCCGAAAGCGAGCTGCGGAAATTGCGCGGCGCGGATATTTCGATGGTCTATCAGGAGCCAATGTCCGCGCTCAACCCGACGATGCGCGTCGAAGACCAACTCGCCGAGTCGCTGATCGCGCATCGCGGCATTTCGAAATCCGAAGCGCGCGCCGAGTGTCTGGAATCGCTCAAGCGCGTCTATATGCCGGACGTGGAAGGCGTGATGCGTCGCTATCCGCATCAACTCTCCGGCGGTCAGCAGCAACGCGTGCTCATCGCCATGGCGATGCTGAACAATCCAGCGCTGCTGATTATGGACGAGCCGACCACCGCGCTGGACGTGACCGTCGAAGCGGCGGTGCTGGACTTGATCGCCGAACTGAAAGAAAAGTACCACACGGCGACGCTGTACATCAGCCACAATCTGGGCGTCGTCGCGCGCATCTCGGACCGGGTCGCGGTGATGTACGCCGGCGAAGTGATTGAGTACGCGCCGACGGCGACGATCTTCAAGCACCCGGTGCATCCGTACACCATCGGCTTGATGCGCTGCCTGCCCGACGTGGATGCGCCGAAGGGAACGCGCACGCTCATCCCGATTCGCGGTCAGGTTCCTAGACTCGACCAGATTCCGCGCGGCTGCGTCTTTTCGCCGCGCTGCGAATATCAACACGCCGAATGCGCCAACGAGCGACCGCAACTGTGGTCGCTTGAGCAAAATCATTATGTGCGCTGCGTTCGCGCCGCGGAATGGTACATGGCGCCGCCGCCCATCCTCAAGTCCGAGTCCGCGTTGCCAGAACCCAAGCGCGAAGAAATGGTGTTGGACGCGCAGCACATCAAGGCGTACTATCCGGTGGCGTTCCAGACCGTCGCGGGACTGGTTGGTTTGGAGAAACGCCAGTACGTGCGTGCCGTAGACGACGTGAGCATATCGGTCAAGCGCGGGCGCACGCTCGGCATCGTCGGCGAATCGGGCTGCGGCAAGAGCAGTCTGGCGCGCGCGATCGTCGGGCTAGAACC
>DAIDTM010000368.1 GCA_027457205.1 Anaerolineae bacterium
GCGTTTGGTCGGGACGCACGGTCGGCAAGTCCGCCCACAGCACGCCGCCGTCGAACTGCCCGCGCAAAGCGTACGCGAGGTGGAGCGCAAGCGCGGTCTTGCCCAGTCCGCCCACGCCGTAAAAACCGTGAATGAGCGCGGTCTCGCCCATCCTGAGCGCAGTCGAAGGAGTGAGTACGCGCGACAAGGTCTCGATCTGCGCGACGCGTCCCACAAACACGTCGAGGTTGCGCGGCGCGAGGAACGGCGGGCGCGTGACCGTCATTTTGAATCGCTCGACGAGCAGTTGCATCAGCGAACCGGCGACCTGGTTTTCCAACTGCGCCAGCGTTTCATATTCCGCCGCGCGAAACTTGCCGCCGTCAAAATCGAGAACGCGATTCAAGAATGCTTTTTGCTTTTCGCGTTGTTGCTTTTCGTCGGCGTCTTTCGGCGCCCAATCGGTTGGCAATTTCTGGACGAAAATCAGCGTTGGTTTCTTCAGCCGCTGCGCCTCGTTGAATTCCATCTCGGTGACGGAGATTCCATCGGCGGGGATCGACCAGCCGTAGCGTGTCTGCGTGTAAACGCCGAGGTAGACATCGCCCTCGCGCGCCATTCGCAAGCACTCCTCGCGCGACGACCGCTCGCTCGAGTACTCCGTTTCCGCGCGCGTCGCGTCGAGGCGCAATGATTCCACCGCCGCGCCAACTGTGCTGCGTTCCGCGCGCTGGTCGTCAATCGTGCCGCTGACAAAAATGTTGAGCGTGCTCATCGTGGGTTACTCCGCACCTATATTCTACCACGCTCTTTCCCGCAACGCCAACCGTCCCACTGTTCCACTGTCTCACCGTCCTACTGCCCCACCGTTCACTGACTTTCCAGCCAGGTTTGCAGCACACGCCCCACGCGTTCCAGACTCGCTCCGCTCAACTTGTCGGCAGTGTCCTGAATCGTGTGCCAGTACGGATAATCAAAATCGATCATATCCACCGCGCGGATACCGCGCTGCAAGAACGGCGTGTGATCGTCCTCCATCGACCACTTGTACTGCGGGATGAATTGCGCCGCGTAGCCGAGCTGCGCGGCGATGCTCCACAACTGCTGCTGCAACGCCGCGTCAGAATTTTGCTCGTAGTAGATTTTCTGGTCCGTGTAGCCGATCATATCGACGACGATGACCGCCGTGGGCTTGGTCGGCAGATGCTCCGCGACGTACGTCGCGCCCACCGACCATTGCCACGACGCGCTGTCGCACGCGGGTCCAGGCGCAACGATGCAGCCGCTCAACTCGCCGTCGTCTTCCGCGTCGAAGAACGCGAGCCACACCTCGTTCTTCAGTTTCGATACATCGAGCGTGCGCGCGAGTTCCAGCAGTACCGCCACGCCGCTCGCGCCATCGTCCGCGCCGGGCACCGGTTGGTCCGGATGTGTCTTGTCCTGATCGGCGCGCGCGCGCGTATCATAGTGCGCGCCGAGAATGATGATCGGTCCCCTGCCCTCCGCAATTTTGCCGATCACGTTGCGGACCGCAACGCCGTGATACGTAAACTCTTGCGTCGTCACATTCCATTTCGATGCGTTCAACTGCGCGATGATGTAATCGCCGGTG
Organism: Anaerolineae bacterium; assembly: GCA_027457205.1. Classification (GTDB taxonomy): domain Bacteria; phylum Chloroflexota; class Anaerolineae; order UBA4142; family UBA4142; genus DAIDTM01. Next base: position 1,592 of record DAIDTM010000368.1, read on the forward strand.
GCGCGGTCCGCCGCACTGCCGGCGGGACGCGCACCGAGGTCCATCTGATCGAGCACGTATTTCTGATACGCGTGAGTGCCGTCAAAACGTAGCGGCGCGGACGCGCAGCCCGTCAGCGAATAAATCAGCGTGAGAAAAAATGCCAATGCAGCCATTCGCATAGCGTCTTCACCCTTCACAAAATTTTGGCGGTTCGGTTTTGCGTACCCACCTGCCTACGCGAACACCAACGAGACTATAGCATCACTCGCAGCGGAATGCAACCACTCCGGCATTTTGACGTGCCGCGCAACCGCGCATATAATCAGCGCGACCTCAGAGGAAGGAGTCAACGTGCGCATCGGAATCGACGCGCGTCTCGTCTACTACCACCAAGCCGGTATCGGGCAATACATTTTGCGACTCACTCAAGCGCTCGCGCAGATCGACCGCGACGACGAGTTCATTCTCTTCAAGAGCCGCAAAGACAAAACCCACATCATCGATCAAACCAATTTCAAGCAGCAGAAACTGTGGACGCCCAGCCACCATCGTTTCGAACGATTGGCGATGTCGTTCGAGCTTGCGCCGCACGTGCTCGACGTTCTGCACAGCCCCGATTTTATTCCGCCCTCGCGCACGCGTTTTCCCAGCGTCATCACAATGCACGATCTCGCGTTCTTGCTCTACCCGCGTTTTTTGACGCGCGACAGCGCGCGCTACTACGGTCAGGTCGATCTCGCCGCGCGGCAAGCCGACCACATCATCGCCGTTTCCGAAAGCACCAAGCGCGACACAGTGCGCCTGCTCGGCGTGCCCGAATCCAAGATCACCGTCATCCATGAAGCCGCGCACCCGCTCTTCACACCCGTCACGAACGAAGAGGCGCTCGAGCGCACGCGCACGCGTTATCAGCTGCCGCCCGATTTTATTTTGTTTGTCAGCACCATCGAGCCGCGTAAAAACTTGCCAACGCTGCTGCGCGCGTTTCGCCGGCTGCGCGACCACTATAAATCGCCGGCGATGCTCGCAATTGCCGGCAACCGCGGCTGGCTCGCCGAAGAAGTCGATCACGTGCTCGACGAATTGAAACTCAGCGATGCGGTTCGATTGCTTGGCGGCGTGCCCAACGAAGAATTGGTCTATCTCTACAACGCGGCGAAACTTTTCGTCCTGCCGTCGTTCTACGAGGGCTTTGGTCTGCCGCCGCTCGAAGCGATGGCGTGCGGCACGCCGGTCATCGTGTCCAAAGTCTCGTCGCTGCCGTAAGTCGTCGGCGATGCCGGCATCCTCGTCTAACCGGAAGACGTCGAAGGGCTGACGGTGGCGATGTGGCGCGCGCTGACGGACGACAATCTGCGTCGCGAGATGCGCGCGAAAGGACTCAAGCGCGCCGCGACGTTTTCCTGGCAGCGCACCGCGCGCGAGACGCTCGCGGTCTATCAAAAAGTGGCGCAGGGCTGACAAATATGCCAAATGAGCCAAACGCGCCAGAAGAGATGAACGGCGAAGGCGCTTTGGCTGCTTTGGCAACTTTGGCGCATTTGACATGAACCTCCTCTTCCTCACGCCGCAACTGCCCTATCCTCCACACCAGGGCACTACGATTCGCAATTTCAACCTCATCAAGAACCTCGCGCCGCGGCACGACATCACGCTGCTCTCGTTCGCCGCGCCCGAGGAATTGCCGCGTGCCGAGCCGCTCCGCGCGCTCTGCCGCCGCATCGAGACTGCGCCCTATCCCACACGCACCATGTCGCAGCGTGCGCGCGACACACTTCTTTCGCCGCTCCCCGATATGGCGTTGCGGCTCAAGTCAGACGAAATGCATCAACTCGTCGCGCGCGTGATGCGCGAGGAACGCTTCGACATCGCGCAGATCGAGGGCATCGAGATGGCGCGGTACGTCACGTCACTCGCCACTCGCCACTCGCCACTGATCTTCGACGACCACAACGCCGAGTACGTTCTCCAGCGCACTGCCTTCCAATCCGACGCGCGGCGCGTCACACGCTGGCACGCCGCGCTCTACTCGCTGATCCAATGGAAAAAGTTGGCGCGCTATGAGCGCGCGGTTTGCCGCCGCGTAGACCACATCGTCGCGTGCTCCGCCACCGACGCGAGTGCAATCCGCGCCCTGACTGCTCCAATCTCCAGTTTCCAATCTCCAATCTCGACTATCCCCAACGGCGTCGACACTGATTTCTTTGTCCCATCCGACCAAGTGTGCGCCAAGCCGCTGGCTGAACTATCGATGGTCTTTGCCGGCAAAATGGACTTTCGTCCCAACATCGACGCGATGCTGTGGTTCTGCGATGAAATCCTGCCGCGCATCCGCGCTGAGATTCCGCTCGCGCACGTCGTCATCGTCGGGCAAAAGCCCGCGCCGCGCGTCGCGGCGCTGCGCGAACGTCCCGGCGTCGAGGTCACTGGCTGGGTTGCCGATACGCGCCCTTACATTGCCGACGCGGCGGTCTACGTCGTCCCGTTACGGATGGGCAGCGGCACGCGGCTCAAAGTGCTCGAGGCGATGGCGATGGGCAAGGCGATTGTATCGACTGCGCGCGGCGTCGAGGGGATCGATCTCGTCGCCGGACGCGACGCAGTCGTTGCCGACGCGCCCGAAGCATTCGCGCGTGAGGTGATCGCGCTGCTGCGCGATGCGGAACGCCGCCGCGCGCTGGGTCAAACCGCGCGCGCGGTCGCCGAATCGAAATACGATTGGCGTACGATCGTTCCCAAGTTCGACGACATCTATGCAGCCAGCGTATAGTTGGGCACTCGCCATTCGCCCCTCGCCATTTGCAATTTGTCATTTGCCATTTGTCCATTTATAATTGCCGCATGCGCGTTCTGATGGTCAGCAAAGCCTGCATCGTCGGGCAATACCAAACCAAACTGGAAGCGCTCGCGCGGCTGCCCAATATTGAATTGACCGTCGTCGTTCCGCCGTTCTGGCGCGACGAGCGTGGCATGATTCCCCTCGAGCGCGCTCACACGAACGGTTATACGCTCCTCGTCGAGCCGATGCGGTTCAATGGACAGTTCCATCTACACTATTACCCAACGCTCCCGAGAATCATCGACCGCGTGCGCCCCGAGATTGTTCACATCGATGAAGAAGCGTATAACCTCGCGACCTTCTTCGCGCTGCGCGCGGCGCATCGTGTCGGCGCGAAAACGCTTTTCTTCACTTGGCAAAATCTTGTACGCGATTATCCCCCGCCCTTTTCCTGGATCGAGTCGTATGTTTTGCGCCGCGTGGATTACGCGATTGCCGGCAATGCGGAAGCCATCGATGTTCTCCGCGCGAAAGGATATCACGGCGACTTGAGCGCGATCCCGCAGTTCGGAGTCGACCCGGACGAGTTTGCTCCGGATAACCGCCCAGCCACCCAACAACCTAACCGCCCCACCCGGCAACCCTTTCGCAT
>DAIDTM010000369.1 GCA_027457205.1 Anaerolineae bacterium
TTTTGCATGTTAATTTATTATGAACATTTTATATGAAGATTTCAAGTAGTAATTTTATTTCAAAGAATTCCCATGAACCCCGCCGTCAAAAGCATAGGTAAGACATTTAGAAATAGAATCGCTTCCCGCCGGTAGAGCATGTCCGGTATCTAGCCAATGTTGTAGCATGTATCCTTCCAATAAAAATGATATAGACTCTCCGTATGATACTTGATTATAGCCTCCGATGAGATTTGAGGGCGGCGGAACCGGTTTGCCTTGGGCTAGAGCTTCATCAATTTTTTTCACGCGGATAGCGGAAGCATTATCGGACACATGATTAGCTTCTGCTTCCTTAAATAGGGAATCAGTTAAATAAGCTGGCTGATTTTGAAATCCGGCCGAAAGATAAATTGCATCTTTGTCTGGCATCCAGCAAGTAAATGCATTATCACAGCTATGATTAGGATCAATAGTTATCCTTTCAAAGACGTCGGTCGGTTTACTCAAATGAAGGTTGGCAATTTCCGTATCAAAATCTATCCCTAATGTTCCATATTTATCGTTTATAAACGCCCTGAAATCCTTGCCGGTCTGTTTGAGGGCAAATTGATTCAATTGCTCGGCAGTCACGCCGTACGGAGCCATGATCAACGCTTGTTCAATCGCCGACCGGATCGCTTCTCGCCTTTCCGGGTCCAAGTCTTGAGGAACAGCGGCCCATTCTCCGGTGGTTAACTGGATGGAAAGCTGATGCGCTTGTTTTTGGATTTCCGCAGGGGAGAGGGTTGGTTCGGCTGTTGGAGCAGCCTGTGTCGACGGCGGCGTTTCTGTGGGAGTAGGCATAGGCGTATCGGTCGGCATAGGGGTTGCGGTTGGCTCAGTTGTTGGTTTAGCGGTTTGGGTACGTGTGGATGTTGGTAACGGGGTGGCTGTGTTTGGCGGTGCGGCGGTTGCCGCCACGGTCGGCAACGACGTGGCGGTCGTCGCGGGTGCGCACGCGGCAAGTGCAACGGTGAAGGTAAGAAGCAAAGACACGGCAAGACATTTTCGGGGCATTGCTACATCTCCTATGGTATGTTCCTGCTCTTGAGAAAGCCGCGCATTCTCTAGATGGATTGCAGTGTCATCTGCGTTCATTTCCGTGCTGTAGAGCGTAAGAGAAGATAATCCGGGAACGGAACCAAACCTTCGCGCTCCGCCGCTTGCCATAGCTGCTCGTCAAACGTCGCGAGCGTTATGGGTTCCCCCAATGCCTCCTGCCAAACCAATGCCGCCGCCAGATGGACGGCATCATAGCCGCGCAAGTTGTGCTCCCACGCCAACACGTCTGCGCGCGCGACGAGATTTTCGGTTACTTGCACGCGCGCCAAATCATGCCAATCGCTTCTGAATCTTTGCAGATTTGCCAACGCGTCTGCTTGTTTCAGCGCTCCGATCCGGATTGCCCTGGCAAGCGCCGCCGCGACTTCGGCGCGAGTGATGATGACCGTTCCGGTGGTCTCCGCGTTTGCGGTTGCTTGATTCACTTGGTCTGATCCCGGTTCGATCACATAGCGTTTCACCAGCGCGCTGGTGTCGAGGTAGAGGATCATTCGCGGTTCTCAATCACTAGATCCGCGACAGTTTTCTTGCCACGCAGGCGCACGGTTGGTTTGAATGGTCTGATCTTATGCCCGCTCCAAGCGATCACGCCTGCCTGAATCAGTTCTTGTGTCCGATCCTGCACCGACATTTTCACGGGAACGATGCGTCCGACGGGTTTCCCGTGTTCGGTAATGACCAACGTGTTTCCGGCTTTGACTAGGCGCAGATAGCTTGCCAAGCGCGCCTTGAACTCGCGAATGCCCACTGTTGTTTGCGCCATTTCGCCCTCCTTTTCAATGTGGTTACATTATACCAAAGGAGACCACAAACCACAAACGCCCACTGCTCACCCCTTCTCCGCTTCCGTCAGCGCACTCTCAAAAATCTCCAGCCCCTCATCGACTAGCTCTCTGCCGATCATGAGCGCCGGCATAAAGCGAATCGTGCTGCGCCCACAGCCGAGCGTGAGTAAACCGTGCTCAAAGCAGCGATGGACGACCGCGTCGCGCAGTGGCTTGTTGTGCTCTTTCGTCTTTTGATCTTTCACGAACTCGACGCCGATCATCAAGCCCTTGCCGCGCACTTGACCCATCGACGGATGCCGCGCCTGCATCTCCGCGAGCGCGTCGAGAATGTACGCGCCTTGCGCCGCCGCATTCTGCATCATTCCATTCTCGATCAACTCTAGCGTCTTGAGCGCGGAGACACACGCGATCGGATTGCCGCCGTACGTGTTGCCGTGCGCGCCGGCTTTCCACCTCTCGCCGACCGAGCGACGCGCTGCCATCGCGCCCATCGGCACACCGCTCGCGATTCCTTTCGCGATGCAGACAATGTCCGGCTCGACGCCCCAATGCTGGATCGCCCACCACTTGCCAGTGCGTCCCACGCCGGACTGCACTTCGTCGGCGATCAGCAGGATGCCGTGATCGTCGCACATCTTGCGTAGGCGCGCGAAAAAATGCGGTGGCGGAACGATGTAGCCGCCCTCGCCCTGAATCGGCTCGACGAGCACCGCGGCGACTTCATCTGGCGGCAGCGCTTCCGGAAACAAAACATTTTCGATGTAGTCTACGACGGCATCGCCTTGGTCGCCGTTTTGCGGCGTGGGAAAAACCGGGCGATATGGATCGGGAAACGGGACGTGCCACACGCCAGGCATCGTCGGGAAGAATCGTTCTTGTTGCGTGAATTTGCTCGCGGTGAACGACAGCGAGCCCATTGAGCGCCCGTGGAACGCGCCGAGGAAGCCGATAAAGCGCTGTCGCCCGGTCGCGTAGCGCGCGAGTTTGATCGCGGCTTCCACCGATTCCGTCCCGGAGTTGGCGAGGAACACCGTCACATCTTCTTTCATCGGGGCGATTTCGTCGATGCGCTCCGCGACGCGCACCATCAACTCATGGTAGTAATCGGACGAAATGTGGATGAACTTTTCGGCTTGCGCTTGAATCGCCTTGACGACTTCCGGATGGCTGTGCCCAGTCGAGGTGACTGCGATGCCGGCGGAGAAATAGATGTAGCGATTGCCATCGACGTCCCAAACTTCCGCGCCCTTGCCGTGGTCCATCACGAACGGATAGTCGCGCGCGTACGATTTCGACAAAACCTTCGCGTCACGTTCGAGGACGGCTCTGGCTTGGGGTCCGGGTGGAGTGGTAATAATTCGTTGGGATGTCATTTGCAGTTGCTCCTAAGGTTGAAGTGACGGGGGACGAAAGACGGAGGACAAAAAAATGTATCCTCCGTCATCAGTCTTCCGTCCTCCGTCCGGCATTCATGCAAACTGTAATCGCCGCGCGACGCCAATGGTCAAGTCCGCGAGCGGCACAAAGATGAAATCTAGTCGCACGACGACGTAAACCATTCCCACGCCGATCAACGCGCCGGCGATCACGTCGCTGGGAAAATGCACGCCGGCGTAGACGCGCGCAAGCGCGTAGAGCGCGCCGAGAACGCCTAACCATGTGCCAAGGCGCGGACTGGCGTACCACGCGCCTGCGGCGAAGCAAAACGCAACTTCGATGGGAATGCTCGGGAACGACGAGACCGATGGGCGATAGAAAAGTAATTTCACCGTTTCGGTCGCAAAGGGGCGCGGGCGAAAGTAGACGGTCGACAAGTCCTTGATGAGCGCGTTGCAGAAGAGCAGCGCGAGCGCGATAAAGACCACCGCGCGCTGATTGTTCGTGCGCTCTTCTGGCGTCGCGCCGGCGAACCACAGCGCGACCGCGGCGAGCGACATTGCGGTCGGCACGGCATAATCGTTGACGATCGCGCGCGTCAGCCAATCGATCAGCGGTACGGTGCCGACAAAGTTGTTGAGTAAGTGGAAGAGCCAGACATCGGGATTCATAGCAGCGGCTCTTTTTCCCGCGCGGTCCCTTTTGGCGCGAGCGCGGCGGCGCGCACACGCGCGGCGAAGAACGCGACGAGGCGCGTGACCGGTACAGCCACGACGAAGGCGGCGACGAACAGCGTAAACAATTCGCCGCCGGCAAGCCCGGGGATGAAAATGTCTGGATCGGTCAGAAAGAACCAGACGAAACTCCCGATGATCGCCAGCGCGCTGAAGGCATATCCGAAGCGTTCTCCAAACCAACGCAAATCGTCGCGGTGGTATCGGACGGCGACGCCTTGGATTGTTCCCAGAATCGCCGTAAAGCAGAGCAAGAAATAGTCGACTGCTTGTGACCCTGATCCAAAGTGCAAAAGGTTGAGGAACATGGTCGCCTCGATCTCCGATTTCAGGTTTTCGATTTAGGATTTACTGCGTCATTGGCAAGGCACTGCAAATCACAAATCGAAGATCTAAAATAATCCAACGATCCGTCCGTTCTCGTCCACGTCCATTCGCGTGCCGGCAGGAACGCGCGGCAGCGCCGGCATCGTCCGCATATCGCCGCAGATCGCGTAGAGATAGCCCGCGCCGCCCGCGGCGCGCACGTCGCGGATGGGAACGCGGAACCGGCGCGGTCGTCCTTTCAATCGTTCGTCGTGCGAGAGCGAAAGGTGCGTCTTTGCCATCGAGATCGGCAGTTTATCGAAACCGAGGTCGGTGTACATCTGAATCTTGCGTTCGGCTTCGGGCAGATACTGCACGCCTTCCGCGCCGTAAATCTTTTCGGCGATGCGCTCGATCTTGTCCTTGATCGGCAGCTCGAGCGCGTACAGGAATTTGAATGGCGCGGGCTTGTTGCACGCGTGCACGACGGCTTCCGCCAGCGAGATGCCACCCGCGCCGCCGCGCGCGTGCACGTTGGAAACGAAAGCGCCCTCCGCGCCGGCGTCGCGCGCGACGCGTTCGACGAGCGCGATCTCGCGGTCGGTATCTGTATCGAAATGATTGATCGCGACGACGACCGGAATGCCAAAGAGCCGGGCGTTTTCGATATGCTTGATCAGATTCTGGCAGCCGCGTTCGACCGCGTTCACGTCTTCTTTGAGCAACTCTGCCGGCATCGGCTTGCCCGCCGCGAAGTGTCCGACCCCACCGTGCATCTTGAGCGCGCGGATCGTCGCGACGACGACGACGGCGTTCGGCGTCAAGCCCGAATAGCGTCACTTGATATTGAAGAACTTTTCCATTCCGAGGTCGGAGCCAAAACCGGATTCGGTGACGACGTAATCGTTCAACTTGAGCGCGATCTGGTCGGCGATGATGGAATTGTTGCCGTGCGCGATATTGCCGAACGGCGCGGTGTGAATGAACGCTGGCGTGTGCTCGATCGTCTGGAGCAGGTTGGGCTTGAGTGCCTCGCGGACGAGTACCGCCATCGCGCCAGCGCACTGGAGATCTTCCGCCGTAACGGGCTTGCCGCCGCGCGTCATGCCGACGACGATACGCCCCATCCGCGCGCGCAGGTCGCGGAACGATGTGCTGAGCGCGAGAATCGCCATCACCTCGCTGGCGATTGCGATGTCGAACGAGCTTTCGCGCGGGATGCCATTCTCGCGTCCGCCCAAACCAACCATCACGTTTCGCAGCGCGCGATCGTACACGTCGACGACGCGGGGCCACGCGATGGTATACGGATCGATGTCGAGTGGGTTATCGTGGTACAGACTGTTGTCGATAAACGCGGCGAGTAAATTGTGCGCGAGCGCGACGGCGTGCGTATCGCCCGTCAAGTGCAGGTTGATGTCTTCCACCGGCAGCACCTGTGAATGTCCGCTGCCGGTCGCGCCGCCGCGTGTCCCGAACACTGGACCGAGCGAGGGCTGGCGCAGGCAGATCGCGGCGCGATGTCCAAGCCGGTTCAACGCCATGCCGATGCCCACCGTGGTCGTCGTTTTGCCTTCGCCCAAGGGAGTCGGCGTGATGGCGGTCACCACGACGTACTTGCCATTGGGTCGGTCTGCGAATTTCTGCAAGACGCCGAGCGAAATCTTCGCCTTGAACTTGCGATACAGATCGACGTCTTCTTCCGCCAGACCCATCGCGCTGGCGATCTCTGCGATCGGCTTGATTTCCGCCGACTGGGCGATTTCAAGATCGGAAGGCATTTTGCGGTCACATCCTCGCTTCGACGATTCTCAGGATTTCGCTTCTGCTCTGGTCTGCCAGGGCGATCAATTCAGCGACGCGCGTTCGATGAGCGCGGACGTACGCTTCGTCCTTGATCAAGCCCAGATTGATCGAAACGTTGAACGCTGCGCCGCGCAAGCCCGCCTCCGCCATTACCGCGCCGACGCCCGCATCGCTCGCGGCGTTTCGGTTGCCCTTCTCGGCGACGATCCGCGCCAGCGCGAGCGCGTCCGCGCAGCGCTCGGCAACGCGCAGCGGCACATCTGACGCGTGCTTGAGCGCGTCCTGCACGGCGCGCGTCCGCGCGGCTTGCTCTGTGTCGGTGTTCCGGGGCAATTTGTACGCGTCCATGACGCGCGCGTACGCATCCGAATCGGCTTGTACCAGCTCGCGCAACTCGCGCTGCAAAGCGTCCGCGCGCGGCAGGATCGATTGCAATTCATCGCTGACGGTTTCGTAGTTTTTTTTGCCGATGGTCAATCGGCAGACCATCGCGACGAGCGACGCCGCAAATGCGCCGCTCAGCGCCGCGACGCTGCCGCCGCCGGGGACCGGCTCGACCGACGCGAGTTCATCGAGGAAAGTTTGTAGTGGTTTTGAAGCGAACGACATGGAGACTCCGCAAGCAGTGTGGTGAAAACAAAGAGGTGCCAGCCATCGACCCAGCGATAACCAACACCCCTCTATCGCAAGTCGTCACGGGCAAGGTCAAATCGAAATACGGTTTGATCTCCTCCCGTGACGCCCTGCGACCTTCGACTCTGAAGGGCGAGGATATTCTAATCCAGTCCGGGAGTTTTAGCAAATTATCTCCACTGCACTTTGACGACGCGCCGCTCGCCTTCAAAATCGATGTACGCGACGCGCTTGTTCGCAATGCCGTACTCGAAGAGTTTCTTGACGAGCAGCGCGTCTGCCATGCAGTACTGCTCCAGTCGCTCCTGGAACCAGCGACCGAGTTCGTTGACGCGCTGCGCGCCCTCCTGATCGCCGACATCGGTGAGCGCGTAGGGCCAGCGATCGCGCAGCGTGGCGGCAAGCCGATTCCACACGACGGCTTGCGGACCGCTCGCCATCTTCTGCTTGCCGAGCGATCCTTCCGCGAGCGCGGCGAGACTGACGCGATGTCCGAGCCGCGCTTCCAAGTCCGCGAGCAGATCGAAGCAGCGCGCGTCGAGCATTTTCTTCAAGTCCTCTGGCGCGTCCGGCAACGGCTTTTCGATCTTGTGCTTGCCGGTGATCGGGTCGAACGATTCGCGCACAGGGCGCTCCGGCGACCACGCGAGCACTGCGTTGTCAAAGTGCTTGATGCTAAAGCCGATGATGCGCTCGTGCAGCAACAGGTGTTCGGCGAGTTCGCCGGTGTTGTGGAAGAACTGCTCGCCGTGGCATTCGCACCACGTCGCGCCGACGGACATGTGCAGCGTGCGGATCGCCGCGTCCGGGTCGGTTGCGTTCTGGTCGAGCAGCTCTTTGGTTTCGATGTCGTAGAAGATGTCGGACATATTCAATCCAATGGACTGCGGACGGCGAGTTTATGAAAACGGATAAACCGTAGAATCCACTGAACGTAGGTTTCTTCGGTTTTGGATGAATAATGTTTGAGTTGTAAATTTTCTCGAACTTTGTCCATCAGGCGCGGACGCCCAGCGTGTTGTTCCATGGTTTTCTCTAGGAAGGTCTTGACAGCCAGGTGTATTGGCTTATACTGCCTTCCAGGCAAAAGAAAGAGTGGAAAAAATCCGCCTAACATCCCTGTACGGCGTATTATACAGAATCTTTCCGTATAAGCAATAGTTGGGCGGCGCAAGCACATCATACGAGGACACTACGCGTAAAGTAATATTTACTATGTCGGTATCCGTCGATGGCTTCATCGAAACAGCTAGCGGCGATATAAGCTGGTCTTCACCCGACCCTGAATTGCAGCATCACGTCATCGATCGGGAGAGCGCAATCGATACTCATCTGTACGGACGGCGACTGTACGAAAACATGGTTGCATATTGGCCAACAGCAGATGAAAATCCTTCAGCACCAAAATTCGTAATCGAATATGCTCGAATCTGGAAGGAAAAAAGGAAAATCGTATTTTCGAAGACGCTTACTCAAGTTGGCGGGACTTGTGAATTATTCAGAGGGGATATCCCGGAAGAGATCAAGAAGCTCAAAGCACAACCGGGAAAAGACATGTTTGTCGGCGGTCCTCATCTGGCTTCGACCTTCATGAAACTCCGCTTGATCGATGAATATTGGCTCTACGTCAACCCTATTATTCTTGGGGGCGGCAAACCGATGTTTCCGCACCTGGGCGACAGGATCAATCTCAAGCTCATTGAAACACGTCGATTTGGTTCCGGGGTCGTTCTACTCAAATTAGCAAACAAGGGCGCCGCCTAACACCGCGTGCAGCGGACGGGGCTGTCGCCCCTTTCAACGCGGTTAGCTTGCCAGAGAGCACACATTTCGATTAAGCAGACTTGTCCATTCGCCCCGCCGCTAACGCCTTCCGTTGGGCAGCACAAAGATAGGAGGTTCCCCAGCCATGCGTCACAACCGTGAGGAAGTTATCAAACGAACTATCCGAGAGTTTGAACTTCTTGATCAGGTCGTTGCCAACCTTACCAACGAAGAATGGAATCGATTGTTGCACCGCCCTGAATCCAAAGACCTCTGGACAGTCAAAGATGCACTCGCTCACATTACCCATTGGAAGGCCGATGTTGCCCGTTCCGCCAGGAGACAGCGTAGACCGATTGAAGAACGCGGGCTCAATATAAACCAGGGAAACCATCTCGTTTACTTACGTTGGCACAAACACTCTCCACAGAAGGTCTTAGCTTGGCACAGGCAAGTTCAGAAGGATGTTCTGGCTGCTCTGAAAGATGCGCCTGAAGAATGGTTTAGCGGTAGAGAGCGTGGACCAGATTGGCCTGGCGACCTTGACGGTCATTCCGCCTATCATCGCGTGAAAGATATTGAACGGGCGTTGAATAAGACGGGAAAATGAGTGCTGCCCAACACCGGCTCCAGCTGACGGGTGGCTACTGGGTGCCCAAAATGAAGTGGCTTGCTTTTCGAGATATATTGAAGAAAGTGTTGCCTTGCCAGAACCGCCCCGCAGCCAAGCTATTCCGTTGGGCAGAAGGAACGCATCGGAAACTAACGAATGATATTACCAAAGAAGCGGGACCCCAGGTTCATCACCATACGCCGCGGGGGGACGCTCACAGACTCCAACCATCAGCTGCTCGCCCTGTGGGCTGCATTGTGTGCCGAGCATGTCCTTCCGCTATTCGAATCGATGCGGCCGGATGATCCACGCCCACGTCAGGCGATCGAAGCAGCTCGCGCGTGGACATGTGGGGAACTCAAAATGATGGAAACACGCGCATTAGGCGGTCATGCAATGGGTGCAGCGAGGGATTTACATGGAGCGGCGCGTTTTGCCGCATACGCCGCCGGACAGGCGGCAGTGGTGGCGCATGTGGCGGCACACGAGTTAGGCGCAGCCGCCTATGCCATAAAGGCGGCACGGGCAGCCGTCGTTGAGAGTGAACGGGACAAGGCAGGTCGCTTGGAGTGTCAATGGCAACGTGAGCAGCTGCCGGATGCGATTCGCGATCTTGTTCTGGACGATCAGCGGTTGCGAAACGAAATCTGCTGGTTCGTATTCGATTGCTGACCGGGCAACCCAGCACGCTGCATCTGCCCAACACAGCGTGCATCTGACGCTGGGGATTCTGGGGCGATTCCAAGCATTTTTCTCGCTTCGAGTTTTTCCTGCTCCCAAACAGAATCCACGCCTGGTTGTCGAGCCTGTCGAAACACGCCCCAGCGCAATGCTTCTCCCTTCGGGAGTGCTTCGCGACGCGAACGCAAACCGTTGGGCAGTTCCTTGCAAAACACATATTCGATTTCACCCTTATTTTAATTTTGAACAAGGAGAGTCGTCATGAAAAAAGTAATCCCACAAGATAAGACTACGAAATCAACACCGATAACATTCCATACCAAAATTCTGAAAACTGGTAAGAACACCACAGGGATAAAAGTTCCCGAAGAGGTTATTGAGAAACTTGGTTCGAACAAGCGACCACTGGTGCGCGTGACGATTAAGAAATACTCCTATCGCAGTGCGGTGGCTGTGATGGGTGGCAGGTTCATGGTCGGAGTGACTGCCGAGAACCGGCAGGCGGCTGGCATTCAAGGTGGCGAGGAAGTGGATGTCACGATTGAACTTGATCTGGAACCACGCACCGTCGAAGCACCGAAAGATTTAAGGGTTGCATTAATTAATGCGGGGGCACTTGAAGCCTTCGAGAACTCTGCACCTTCAATGCAGAAGGAATATGTCCGACAAGTAGAAGAGGCAAAAGCACAAGAAACCCGCAAGCGACGGATTGCGAAAATCGTTGAAAAGTTAAGCAAAGATTGATATATTTTTCTTCGTTCTTTGCAAACAAAAACTGCCCAACAAAGCGTCCCTGAAGAACACAGGGATAATGCACTCTGTCTCGCTTCGCTCGCAGAGCGAGCGGCTGGACGCTGGGGAGCTCCAGCGCTCATGCTTCTCCCTTCGGGAGTACCCAAAGGGCACGCGTGCTTCGCGACGCGATCCCCTATGGGGACGATGTCGCAGACCGTTGGGCTGCTCTCGATCTTCCAATGAGGCTAAAATAAGGAAATTAATACTCAAGGAGAAACAGATGCAACAGGATACGCGATCGACATTAGATGTGATTTATGAGAATTGGCGAGGTTATAACGGAAAGCTGCAAAAATGCGTCGCTCCTCTTGTCATTCGTCGGGGTATACTGTGCCGGGCATTGTCACCCACAGTACGCCACCGATTG
>DAIDTM010000370.1 GCA_027457205.1 Anaerolineae bacterium
TTTACATTATCATGAACGGCAAAGTGGATGTTTTGGTCCGTCGCCCTTCTGGCGACCCGATCGCGGTGACCACGCTCACCAAAGGGCAGTGCTTTGGCGAGATCGAACTGGTGCAGGGCGGACAAAACCTCGCCACGATCCGCGCCGCGCTGGACAATGGCGACGTTGTGGTCGCGACGCTCGACCGCGAAACGTTCACCGCGCTCGTGGGCAAATCACCCAAGACCAAAGAGCAAATCGATCAAATGATCCGCGCGCGCGTGGAAGAAAACGCCACTGCCCGGCAGAAGGATGGTGGTCGTGTTTAGCCCGCGCTGGCGCAAAGTCCTGCACGATTTGTGGGGTGCCAAGGCGCGCACGCTGCTCGTCGCGTTGTCGATTGGCGTCGGCGTCTTTGCCGTTGGCGTCGTCACCCAAACGTTTTCGACCGTGCAGAACGAGCTGACCGTCGAGTACCCGAAATCCAATCCGGCGCAGGCGACACTCTTCACCGATCCCTTTGACGATACCCTGCTGCAAACCGTGCGGCACATCGACGGCGTCGCGTACGCCGAGGGTCGGTCGGTGGTCGGCGCGCAGATTCTCGTCGCGCCGGGTCAATGGAAGCAAATCTTGCTCTATGCCATACCGGATTTCAACAACATCAATATCGACAAGGTGTTTCCGGAAAAGACGTTTGCGCCGCGTCCCACGATCGGCGCGGAGCGCGGCGTGTGGCCCCCGCCGGAACACGGCTTGTTGTTCGAGCGCGCGTCGTTTCTGCTGCCGGGACTCGTACCCGCCGACATCAAGGTCGGCGATTCCGTTGAAATTCAAGCGCCGAATGGCAGAACGTACCAGTTGCAATTCTCTGGACTGGCGCACGAGCCGGGACGGATTCCGGCGACCTTCGCCAATGCGGCGTATGCATACATCACGCCGGACACGCTGTACTGGCTGACGGGAACGCGGCAGATGGACCAGTTGTCCATCATCATCTCACAGCCCCATCCAACTAAAGATCAAGTCACGCGCATCGCCGACGAGGTGCGAAACAAGATCGAGAACGCCGGTCAGTCGGTCTACGCGATGCAGGTGCCCGAACCCGGCGTGCATCCGCTCAACTCGATCTTTCAGGGTCTGCTGCTCCTGCTCAACGCGCTCGGACTGAGCGCGCTGTTCCTGAGCGGATTCCTCATCGTCAATACCATCTCGGCGATGATGGCGCAGCAAGTTCGCCAGATCGGAATGATGAAGGCGATCGGCGCGCGGCAGCATCAGATGGTGGCGATGTATCTGGTCGTGACGCTGACCTACGGCGTGCTGGCGTTTCTGATCGCCGCGCCGCTGGCGGCGATTGTTTCCAGTCGGACCACCAGTCTGCTCGCCGGTTTCATCAATCTCGATTTCCCTAGCTTCGCCATCGTTCCGAATATCGTCATCCTCGAAGCGGCGATTGCGCTCATCTTTCCACTGCTGGCAGGAATCCTGCCGGTCGTCAACGGAACGCGCTTGACCGTCCGCGAAGCGATCACCGATTACGGTCTGGGTCAGGGACCGTCCAAGTCCGGGCGGATCGACCGGTTGATCGAAAAGATCCGCGGCGTACCGCGCCCCATTATGCTTTCGCTGCGGAATACCTTTCGCCGCAAAGGACGCTTGACGCTGACGTTGACGACGTTGATTTTGAGCGGCGCGATTTTCGTCGGCGTGTTCAACATCCACGCCGCGATGCTCGCGACGCTGGACGACGCGCTCAAGTACTGGCAGTTCGACGTGTTGGAACAGTTCAGCCACCCGTACCCTTCCGCCCTCATCCAGCAGCAGGTGACGCAGGTGCCCGGCGTCATTCGCGCGGAAAGTTGGGGCATCACGAACGCGCGCCGCGTGCGCGCCGACGACACCGAATCAGACAATATCACGGTATTTGCGCCGCCCGCGCAGACGACAATGCTCCAACCGACGATGATCGCGGGGCGCTGGCTGGTGCCCGGCGACGAGAACGCGATCGTGCTCAGCAACCAGATCACCGCGGTCGAGAAAGACCTCAAGGTTGGCGATACGCTGACGCTCAAGATCAACGGTAAGAAATCTGATTGGCAGATCGTCGGCATAGCGCGCGTCGTCGGAACGTTCGGCGCGGGCATCGGTCCGGCATACGCGAACTATCCGTACTATGCGCGCGTGACCGATCAGGTGGGCAGCGCGGGCACAGTGCAGGTCGTGACCGCGCAGCACGACGCGGCGTACCAAACCCAGATCATGAAAGCGATGGAGGCGCAATTCAAAGCCGCCGGGATGCGGACGAGCGGCGGCATCACGAGCGGACAAATTCGCCAATCGAACGAAATCTTTTTCAACATTCTCGTCGGGATGCTGCTGACGATGGCGATTCTGATGGCAGCCGTCGGCGGCTTGGGGCTGATGGGTACGATGTCGCTGAACGTGCTCGATCGCACGCGCGAGATCGGTGTGATGCGCGCCATCGGCGCGTCGAACGGCGCGCTGCGCGGCATCGTAATGATCGAGGGAATGACGATTGGTTTGATTAGCTGGCTGGTCGGAGTGCTGGCGGCAATTCCGCTCGGGCAATTATTGAGCACCGCGTTGGGCACTGTCATTTTCCAAATGCCGCTCCACTATGTCGTCGCGCCGGACGGTATCGTCATCTGGCTCATCGTCGTGGTCGTCGTCTCGACGCTCGCGACGCTATTGCCGGCGCACAACGCGTCGCGGCTGACGGTGCGTCAAGTGCTGGCGTACGAATAAAAACGTAAAGCGTATTGCGTGTTACGTTTCACGTATCACCCACATACAGAGGTTCATCGTGAAGAATTGGTTTCTGGCAAGTGTTGCATTATTCGCCATTGTTCTCGCCGGCTGCAGCGCGGCTCAATCGGCGCAAGCCACGCCGACGAGCGCGGCGATTCAGCCCATCAAGGCAGCCAATACGATCATCGCGCAGGGCAAGGTCTTGCCGATCAAGTTCGCCGATCTGGGAATGATGACCGGCGGCATCGCGGCGGAGGTGTTGGTCAAGGAAGGCGACCACGTCGACGCGAACCAGGTACTGGTGCGCCTCGCCTCCGCCCAGCAAAAAGCCGCCATCGCAACCGCGCAGGCATCGCTCAGCCGCGCGCAAGCCGAGCGACAGAAATTGTTCCAGGGTCCGGACGCGAACCAGCTCACCGCCGCGCGCTCCGATCTGGCGAACGCCGCCGCCGCACTCAAGCAGGCGCAAGCCGCGTACGATCAAGCCGGCGGCGCGAGCAATCCGTACGTCGGGATGCTGCCGACTTCGCTGGCGCTCGAGCAGGCGTACAATACGTACACCGCAGCAAAGGCGCGACTCGACGCGCTGCAAGAACCGCCGCGTCCCGCCGATATTGCCGCCGCGGATGCCAACATCGCCGCCTCGCAAGCGGATTTGAATCGCGCCAACGCCGCGCTCGCGGACACCGAACTACACGCGCCGTTCGCCGGCACAATTGCCACCGTCAACGTCAAAGTCGGCGAAGAAGTGACGCCCGGCACGGCGGTCATTCAACTCGCCGATTTCTCCGCGTGGGAAATTCAAACGACCGATCTGACGGAAATCAATATCACCCAAGTCAACGTCGGCGATGCTGCCGCGCTAACGTTCGATGCGATTCCCGATCTGACGTTGCCGGGACAGGTCACGCGCATCGGCGCGCTTGGCGAAAACCGGCAAGGCGACATTGTTTACACCGTGACCATCACGCCCAGCAAGCTGGATGACCGATTACGTTGGAACATGACCGCCAAAGTCAGCATCACGCCGAAGAACTAACAAAGACCCGCCATCTCGGAGAAGGCGGGTCTTTCGTCCACACGAATACATCAAATGCTTACGCCGCAGATTCCAGAACGCGGCGTAACCGATTGGAATCGGCATCCAGAAGGCAATCGCGCGCGACAGAAGGATCGCCATCAACGCCACATCGCGCGGAACGCCGAAGGCAAGCGAGAGCAGCGCGAAACTCGTGCCCATGATCGCCACCTCGCCGGGCACCGCGCTCACCGTCGAGAGAACGCTGACGGAGGTAAAGATCAGAATCAGCGCGCCCGGCGAGATCGCCCAACCCATCGCGAGGGAAGCGAAATACAACGCGGCAGCGCCGCCGATGTAGCGGATCACGTTGAGCGAGCATACGGCGACAACATTCAGCGGCGCGCGCCGCGCGGCAGACATGCCGGCATAGAAATCGTCCAGCGCGCGCTGCACGCTCTGGTGCGCCAGAACGGGGCGTCCCAGCAACCACTCCAGCGGCTGACGGAGCGCGCGCGCGATCGCGTGGACCCCGCGCTCGACCCACGCGCGGTGGCGGTAGACCCGCCAGCCGACCACGATGAATAGCGGTGACGCGACGGCGAAAACGAGCGTAAAATCGACGATCAGCGCGCCGGGCGGCAGCGCGTTCGTCAGCGTGACGATGCCGATCAGCAGCACCACGCCGCCGATCACCAGACCGATCATATCCTCGATCAAAAAGATGACGGCGACCGCGCCACTATGCAAACCCTGACGCGTTAGAAAAGCGAACCGAATCAACATTCCCGGCGCGCCGCCGGTCGAAAAAGTTCGATTCGCGGCAGCGCCGGCAAAGAACGCTTCGACCGTTGGGATCAGCGGTACGTCAATATCGAACACCCGCGCTAACGTCATGGTCGATCCGGCGCTGACAAAATAGCGCAGGATCTCCGCGCCCAGCGCCAACGCAAAAAAAGCCGGGTGAGCGACTTGGAGCAAGTGAGCAACGTGTCGTATGCCGATCAGTCTGGGCACCAGCAGGAAAACAGCAATGCCCAGCAGAAACAACCACACCGCTTGTCGCCGGTCAATCGCCCATTGACGCGGCATCGTTTTTTCAGTCAATGCTCTATCCTCGCTAGTTGAGATAAGCTAATGCTTCCCCGCGTTCCTCATCCATCACAATGTCCAGGTAGCGTCCGCCGGATGCTTCCGGCACATCGATCACCTGGATATAACTCGCGTACGCCTCATCGCCCGGCAGCAAATCGGCAAGCGCGTTCGGCGATTCAAAGATAAAGGCGCGGTTGAAAATCGTCCCTGGATCTTCCAGGAAAAGCGGCAGCGCGTAAATGTGCGCTTCGACCAAATCTTGGAAAAAGTGTGTCCCGTACGAAACGTCCGGCACGCCCTGCCCGCGCGGCGAGGCGACCTCGACCAGGACGCGCGCGTTGTTGATGTCCGCGTAACCCACTGGCACGCCGAGGTCGATGTTCGAACTGCCCCAGCGTCCGGGCCCCATCAGGATGAACGTCTGCCCCTCCAGCCGTTTGTTCAGTCGTCCGACGACGCGCGCCAGCTCGAGTTTGACGGTTGGCTTGGCAAGTTGGCTGTACTTTTCCGGATGAACGTAGACGATATAGCGGACATTCGATACAACCCCTTGCGGGATCAAACGATGCGCGGAGAAAATCTGGTCTGCCGCCGGAATGTCGGTGGGCAGATGAACACGCTGTCCGGTTTCGATGCTTACCGTCGGGCGGCATTGCAAAAGATGGAATACGATGCGCGGCGCGCGCGAGTTATCGGTCGCCAGACTCGCCGTGAACTCGATGTCGACCGGGCAATTGTATTCTTTTTCCAGACGCCTCAAGATCGCTTTCAACTGCGGGACAAAATCTGTCTTTTTCAGCAGTCCGTCGAACGTCAGCACCAATTCGTGCGGCTCCAGCAGGCGGATGTCCGAAAAGAGCGGATGAATGTAATCATCCCGGTCTACCGAGACGAGGTACGGCAGCGTCGGATCATCCAGCGCAAAGACAGCGGCGACCGGGCGTGTCCTCAGCTCATTGCTTTCCAGGTCGAGGAGATCGACAAAGCGCTGGGAGTTCCGGCGAATCTCGTCTGCGCTGACCTCCGGGCGCAACTGCGGATGGCTGAGCGCGATCA
>DAIDTM010000371.1 GCA_027457205.1 Anaerolineae bacterium
GACGAAGACCGCGCCGCCCGCCTGCGCCAGTCCATCGCCGCCTATGACGAAGCGCTCCGCTTCTATCGCCCCGACACCGCGCCGCTCGACTATGCGGCTACGCAAAATAATCGCGGCATCATCTTGAGCTACCTCGCCAATCTGCCCGACGAAGACCGCGCCGCGCACCTGCGCCAGTCCCTCGCCGCCTATGACGAAGCGCTCCGCTTCCGCCGCCCCGACACCGCACCGCTCGCCTACGCCACCACGCAAAATAATCGCGGCGCCATCTTGAGCGACCTCGCCACTCTGCCCGACGAAGACCGCGCCGCGCGCCTGCGCCAGTCCCTCGCCGCCTATGACACCGCATTGCAGTTCTACCGCCCCGACACCGCACCGCTCAACTATGCCACGACGCAATTCAATATGGCAATTCTTTTCGCGGAACTGGCAGATGAAGCCGGCGAAGACCGGCGCGCGCGGTTGCGCGAGGCGTTACGATGCGCGGTCACCGCGCTGTCGTTCTTTACGCAATCGCGGCATGCGCCGTACATCGAGCAAGCGCGCGGCTTGCTACGGAACATCCGCGAACAATGCAGCGACCAGTTCTCGGATTTGTGGGTAGAATTGAACGTCGGCGACATGCCGGAGTGGCTACAAAAACAATAGACCTTCGAGGTTTTTGAACACCTCGAAGGTCTGATCAACCACCCAACCACCTAACCACCCAACCCTCAAACCTTCTCCAGCACCTGCTTGACTTGCCCCGCAAGCGCGTCCAGCCCCAGCCCGTCCAATTCCGCCGGCACATTGCCGTCCAGAATCGCGTGTCCCAGTGCAGACTCTTTGAACTCGCGCAAGTCCTCCAAATACACATTGCCGATCTACTCATCGCGCTTGACGCGCCCATCGCGCACCGTGACGATGCGGTCTGCCGCGCGCGCGCCCGCCGGGTTGTGCGTGACGACGATGAACGTCGTGCCGTGCTCGCGGTTCAACTGCCGCAACAAGTCCATGATCTCGTCAGTGCTCTTACTGTCAAGGTTGCCGGTCGGCTCGTCCGCGAGGATGAGCGTGGGGTTGTTCGCCAACGCGCGCGCGATCGCGACACGCTGCCGCTGACCGCCGGACAATTGCCCCGGCACAAAGTGTAGCCGGTCGCCAAAGCCGACGAGCGTCAGCAGTTGCGCCGCGCGCGCGCGGCGCGCCGCATCGCTCATATTTTCCTCCTGCAGTGGAATCTCGACGTTCTCCAGCGCCGTGAGCGTCGGAATCAGATTGTGCAATTGAAAGACAAAGCCAACCGTCTTGGAGCGAAACCGGTCAAGGTCTTTCACCTTGCCCAAGTCTTGCCCGGCGACCAGGCACGCGCCGCTCGTCGGGCGGTCGAGCGCGCCGAGCAGGTTGAGCAGCGTACTCTTGCCGCTGCCGGACGGTCCCATCACCGCGACAAACTCGCCGGCGCGGATCGTCAGATTCACACCGTCCAGCGCGCGGACGCCCACACCATCGCCGTAGATTTTCGTCAACTCGTGCGTCTCGACGACGATTTTCTTTTCGTCTACCATCTCATCCTCTCAACTCGCAATCTTTCCAAGCCGGTAGTGGAAAACGCCCATAGTTTTTGCCAATAGTGGGATATAGCGCACCCAGCGAATCCGAGCCAACCGCGGCTCGGGGCAACGGAAGGGAAACCACTCGTCGAGCAGGCAGATTCCATCGCTCCAACTTTCGAGGTCTCTGCCGTGTTTCAGCCCCCAGTGACAACGCGCGCCGATCTTGGTGCGAGCAACTCGACGATTGTTCGCCCAGACAAAGAACGGCGAAAAAGCATCCAAGACCAACTCCGCGCCTGGGAAATGTTCCTTCAACATCAACACCACGGACTTGATCTGCGCTTGTTCAAAGAACATGAAAACACCTTCGGCGAGAAAGAGAAACGGACGCTGGCGCTGGACGCTTGCCGCGTCGAGCCACGCGCGGTCGAGCACCGAACCAGCCAGTAAATGATAGCGCGTCCCTTCACCGCCAATGTACTTGCGGCGCAGTTCGACCAGTTGTGGCAAATCGAGATCATACCACTCTACCCTGCCATTATCCACGCGCTCAAAGCGGGAATCGAGACCACATCCAATATGAATGACGACTGCATCCGGGTAGCGCGCCAGAAAATCCCGCGCCTGGCGGTCGAACTCTCGGCTGCGCAGGACAAGCGCGACCCGAGTCTCATCGTCGATCTTAGTGAGAATCCGCGAGAAATCATACTCCATCTGCCAGACCAGCGCCACGGCTCGCTCGTCTTTGATTAGGGCATCGGGGCGCTGTGATTCCATCGCTCGAATGAAGAGTGGAACGAGCGCCGATTCGATCATGCCACTCAGGTTGTGATTAGGAGTCTCGGGCACGTTCATCTGACCGTCGCGTGAACAATCGCATACACCGGCGCGACGACGCGCGCCTTTTGGTTCGCGCCGGCAAAATATGCCTTCTTCAGCGCGTCGCTGTCCGCGTTGACGATGTTCTCGAAACCGCGCTGCGCGAGAAACTCTTCGATGCGTCCTCTTGCGATGCCGAAGGACAGCCCTTCGCCGGTCACGCCGCGCCATCGCTGCATCGACTTGACCTCGTTCTCCTTCATTGTCCCGTCGAGCGCCGCTCTGTAAATGTAATCGAAGACGATGGAACTGCCGGCGCCGGAATTGCCGGCGACGAACGCCAGTGTTGCGTCCACCGCATCGGCGGCGAGATACATCGTTACACCTTCCCAGATGATCAGCGTCTTGAGCCGCTTGTCGTAACCGCGTGCGAACAACTTGTCGAGCGTCTCACTGCGAAAGTCAATCGGAACAAATGTGACATCGCTCGGCAAATTGCCTAGAATCTTCTCGAGCTTGGCGATCTTGACGCGCTGCGTCGCCGGGTGATCGACTTCAAAGACCTTGGCGTGCCCGCGCAATCGCTCAAAGCGGTACGCGCGTGTGTCGAATCCCGCGCCTAGAATCACCAACTGCTGAATGCCGTCGGCGATGCCGCATTGCAGGTAATCATCGATGAACCGCGTGCGCGCCGCGAGGAACTCCAACACGCCGGGCGAGCGGCGCGTTGCGTATCCCATCGTCGCCTTGCCCAAAATCCAGAGCCATGAACTGACGAACTGGCGCGCGTACGGGTCGTAGCAGACGCGCTCGCCCGCTGGCTTGCTCGATTCCAACGCGCGCGCCATCGCGATTCCTTCCGCGGTGAGACTGGATTGATTTCTTTTCATCGCGTGCTCCGCCGAAATTACTGCTTCGCGTTGATCTCGATGTGCCCGGTCATTCCCCACCGCAGCGTCGGGTCGAGTTGATCGAACTCAACATAGATCGTATAGTTCGTCCCGCCCTGCTTCTGCGACGAGATCGGCGCGATGTACGTCACCTTGCCGCTGAAACTTTTGCCGGGCAGCGCTTCGAACGTGACCGCGACGATTTGCCCCAGCTTGACCCGCGCGATGTTCGTCTCGCTCAAGTCGTCCGTCTCCAGCCGCAGATTGCTCAAGTCGCCAACAGTCACCACTGGTACGCCCGGCGAAACCATCTCGCCCTCTTTGACGTTGACCGCCGCCACCGTACCGGCAAACGGCGCGGTCAGCGTTGCGTCCGCCAGCACCGCGTTTGTCTGATCAAGCCGCGCCTGCGCTGCTGCGATCTCTTCAGGTCGCGCGCCGGCTTTCACGCGGTCGAGATTCGCCTGCGCGACCGCAACGGCTGATTCCGCGACGCGAATATCCTCCGCCGTCGCGCCTTTGGCGACTTGCATATAACGCGCCTGCGCGACCGTGTATTCCTGCGACGCGAGTTGCAGCGCCGCACTCTGCGGATACATTCCGACCATCGGGTCGTCTTTCACCCGGTCATACGCCGACTGCGCGTCTTTCAACGATGCCGCCGTACGATCCACGCCGGCTTTGGCAATTGCGATGTCCTCCGGCGTCGCGCCCGCGCGCACCCTGGCGAGCTGAGCGCGCGCGGCGTCAAGGTTCGCCTGCGCGACCGCGAGGTCCTCCTTCGTCGCGCCGGCTTTCAACTGCGCCAATTGCGCCTGCGCCATCGCGACCGTGGCGTTCAACTCGCCGCTTTCAAGCAGCACCAGACCATCGCCGGCTTTAACCACATCGCCCGGCGCGACCGACACTTTCGCCGCCTGCCCCGCAACTTTGAACGAGAGATCCGCGCGCCGGACCGGGACGAGCGTACCAGATGCCGTCACCAAATTCTCAAAATCGGTGAGAGCCGCCGCCGGCGTGGGCGTCGGTTTAGCGCCGATCATTCCGCTACCCAGTCCAACGTACCCCAGCGCGAGCACGACGACCACGATGACCCCGATGATGATGTTTCGTCTGTTCATTCAATCCTCCGGACCCAGTGTCCAGTAATCGGTATTCAGTCATCAGATTCCTGATCGACGGCTGCTGTCTGAATACTGACCACTGAATACTGGAAATTTACCACGCACCCGGCAGCAAGCGATAACGCACGCGCTGCGCGTACTCGGCATAGCCCGGCAGTTCGGCTTGCAGCATCCGATCCTCAAGCGCAGTGCGGGCAATGAAGATCACGGCGATGATCAAGGCGGGAACGAGCGCCCACCACGAACCAAGAATGAGCGCGGTGCTCAACCAGAGAAGGATCACGCCGACGTACATCGGATGACGAACCAGGCGGTACGGTCCGGTTGCTGCAACCTGATGTCCCCGGTCATCCTGAATCCGCACAACGGTCGACAGGAACGGATTCGACAGCATCGCCCAATAAGTAATTCCCATCGACAGGAACAAGCCAACAACGCCAATGGCTTGCACCGCTACGTGCATGGTTGTCCATCCGAACCGCACGGCATCCAGCCCTGCAACCACCAGCAGGACAAAGAGCATCAATGTGTAGAACGACATCAAGACCTTGTCCCAGTTTTCGGCGCTCTGCCCAATCCTGCCCCGCTCGTTGATGAGGTCCGGATTCCGCCGCGCGACGTACAGCCCGATCGTCGCGACGATCAGCACGTTGAGAACCAGATACATCCACGCGGCGGTCCAGTCCAGCCGTCCCGCGGCGAGGAAAAGCACGACGCCCATGACCACCATGGAGCCAAAAACCTGAATGAGCCGGTTGATCCCCGAGCGGTCCAGCGCATTCTGCCGAGCGTTCGTCGGCATCGAGTTCAGATTCGACATGTCACACCTCCATCGTTATTCGTAGCGCAGCGCCTCGATCGGTGAAAGATTCGACGCGCGCCACGCCGGGTACAGCGCACCGATGCCGCCCAAGACCAGCGCGACGATCATCGCTTGAGACAAAAGTATGAGAGAATAACTGCCCCTCAAATAGCCGCCCATACTTGGTTCCATCGAGATCAGCGCGCCCAAACCAATTCCGACCACGATGCCGGCGATGCCGCCCAGAATGCTGAGCAGAATCGCCTCACGCACGATCATCCAAACGACGCGTCGCCGCCGCCAACCTAATGCGCGTAACGTGCCGATCTCGCGCGTGCGCTCGTAGACACTCATCAGCATCGCATTCATCATTCCCACGCCGCCAACCAGAATCGAGATCAACGATAGCGCGTTCGTCATCATCCGGAACGACTGCATGTCGTTCATCTTTTCGCCGAATTCGCTGGACGCCGAGACGGTCACTTGCGGCATACGCGATTCGATCTGTTGGCGCACCACATTCGCTTGCGCCGGGTCTTTGAGCTTGATCCCGTAAAAACTTACCTGATTGGGTTTCTTGAACACGCGTTGCGCTTCCGCCAGCGAAATAACACCGCTGCTGTCCTCATAGCCGATGCCGGTTTCATAAATTCCGACGACGCGGAAGGCGTTGCCTGAGATTTGCATCGTATCGCCAACGTGCTTTTTGTAACTCTTGGCGGCGACTTTGCCGAGCAGCATCTCGCGCGGCAATCGCATCCGTTCGCCTTCCGTGATCGCAAAATGCCGAATGCCGTAACCCGCCGGGTCGATGCCAAAGACGAGAAAATACGGCGTGCCCGGCATCGTCGCGATTCCAAGGAGCAAGCCGGTAACGTGCTGGACATCCGGCAGCAGCGCGGCATATCGCCCCACTTTTTCGTCAATCGCCGCCACGCTCATGTCCGATGCCTTCGCTTCACTCACCGTCAGATCGCCTACCTCGCTGCCCATACCGCCCAACTGTTCCAGCATCCCTTCGCCCATTCCGCCGAGCATGACGACAAGCCCAACGCCCACACCGATAGCAAGCATCGTCAACAACGTCCGCGTCCGCTGGCGCATGAGATTGCGTAGTGCCATTCCACCGAAAATTGAGATTAGAGGTTGGAGATTGGAGGTTGGAGGTTGGATTTGGGAGTCGCCGACTTTTAGCTTTTGACTTTTGACTTGTCCACTTGTTCCCTCGTACCGCATCGCTTCGATTGGCTGCAGGCGCGAAGCGCGCCATGCCGGGTACACGCCGCCCATCGCGCCGAGGAACAGCGCGACGAACATTGCCTGCATGAAAAGCGTGGGCGAGTACGCCTGGTCCATCATCCACATCAACGCGGGAACCTGGTTGACGCCATAGATCATCGCAACGCCCAGCGCGTTGCCCAAGAGTCCTCCCAGAACGCTCAAGATAAATGCCTCTCCCAAGATCATCTGCAGGACCCGCCTGTTTCGCCAACCCAGCGCGCGCAGCACACCGATCTCGCGCGTCCGCTCGAACACGCTCATCAGCATTGTGTTCATCATCCCCAAGCCGCCCGCCAGCACCGCCAAAAGCCCAATGAACCACCCCATGGCGCGCAGCATCATGGTCTCCGCCTGATTGTCCATATAGTTGGCGGAGCGCGAGGCAGTCAGTTTGGGAAAGCGGCGTTCCACTTGATTCATCACGATGGGGACTTGCTCAGGGCGCTGGATTTGGATCTGATAATACGCCACCTGATTCGGCTTCTTGAAAATTTCTTGCGCGTCCTTCAGAGAAATGACCGCGCCATTCTCTTCGACATTCTGCCCGGTTTCATAGACGCCGACGATCTTGAAAGAGACATCCTGCACCTTGTAATAGTCGCCGATCTTTTTGTGAAAATTGCGCTGCGCGATTCGACCGAGAATCATCTGACGCGCGCCGGCAATCGGCTGCCCCTCGACAACTTTAAAGTGACGCATCCCGAATTCTTTGGGGTCAAGTCCGAGGACGATAAAGTACGGCACGTCCGGCGTGGTCACCATGCCCATCAGCACGCCAGAGACCGCTTTGACGCCCGGCATCGCTCCGATTTGCGACCCGACACTGTCGTCCACCGCCGAAAAGAGAATGTCCGCCGCGTCGCTCTGCGTGACGATCACGTCCGCGCCGCTGGAAGTGAGGATCGTGCTGTACGCGTTGATGAACCCTTCGGCAAAACCGCCCAGCGCGACGACTGCTGCCACGCCGATCGCGATGCCGAGGAGCGTGAGAAAAGTTCTAGTTTTTCGCCGCAGCAGGTTCTTCAGTACCATTTCATTTCTTCTTTTTGCCCGCGTTCTTTTCGCGTTCTTTCTCCCATCGCCCGATCAAGAGCGGGTACTCGCGCTCAAGAAAGACGTACAAGTCGTGCGCTTCTTTCAGCCGCTCTTGCAATTCGGGCGGCTGGTTTTCCACCAGCGCCAAGCCGCGCTCCGCCAACTGCCGCCCGGTCGCAACCTCGGAAACTTCGAACATGATGATCTGCGACCACGCGCCGGGCTTGATGCGAAAATAGTCGCGTCGGCGTTCCGGCACGGCGATCCGCTCGATCAGCCCCATCTCGATGAGGAGCCGCGTCATCGTACTGATCGAACCCTTGCTGGCGTGCAGCGTTTCTGCCAGTTCGCTCGGCGACTGGTGCGGCGGATTACAGATCAAAAGCAAGCCCAAAATCCGCCCTGCCATACGCGGCAAGCCGCTCTGCTCCAGCAATAGTCCCACGTCTTCGATAAAGTGCTTTTCCTGAAACCACCGTTGCTCTTTTTCCATACTGCTCCTATCCATCGGCTTGAAGCGCCGTGCGTTTGCGCCTATTATAACATTTTTAGTAAGTTCAGTCAATACTGAACTTTTCTACCCATTCCAAACGCTCCGTCCAAACAAAACTGCCGCTCCCAGTTCGGAGGCGGCAGTCTTAGCCAGCGTGATCGGCATTACACAGTCCATTGTCCGGTGATCAGCGGGCGCAGGAACGGATTGAAGCGTTTTTCTTCGCCCAGCGTCGTCGCCGCGCCGTGACCAGAATAGACCGCAGTGTCATCCGGCAGCGGCAGCAGTTTGTCGCGGATCGATCCCATCAGCGTCCCGTAATCGCCGCCGGGGAAATCTGTGCGCCCGATACTGCCCTGGAACAATGTGTCGCCAACAAAAACGCGCTTGTCCTCCAGCAGGCAGATGCCGCCCGGCGTGTGCCCCGGCGTGTGAAGCACCTTGAGCGTGACCGCCCCCGCGCTTACCACGTCGCCGTCGCGCAGCAGGCGGTCGGCGGGTTTGGGCTGGGCGATGCTCATCCCGAATATCGCCGCGCTCATCTGCGCGCCGGCAAGAATCGGCGTCTCGTCCACGTGAAGCATGAATGGCGCGCGCGTGAAATCGCGCACCTCGTTCAGCGCGCCGACGTGATCGAAATGCGCGTGTGTATTGACGATCGCGACGACGTGGAGCTGCGCTGCTTTGATCGCGTCGATGATTTTGCGCGGGTCGCCGCCAGGATCGATGACAATTCCCTCGCGCGTGCTTTCATCGCCTAACAGGTAACAGTTGACCGCTAGCACGCCCACGACGAGTGTTTCAAGGATCATTCGACTCCTCTCTGGTTGTAACTCGTCGGATTATAAAAGCATCGAAGGCGATTGTCAAAGGAGTTACAAAACAATATAATAACGAGAGAAATGGATCAGGCAAGCGCACACCCACCGTTTGAATTTGCGTGTCCCCTCTGCAAGTCGCGCCTGGACGCATTGATGCCCGATGAGCTCCGCTGCGCCTTCGATGGCAATATATTTCTCCGGACCGACGGCATCTGGCGATTGATGCGTGCTGACCGCGTCGCGCGCTACGCTCGATTTGTCAACGAGTACGAGACCGTGCGCCAAGCCGAAGGGCGCGGCAGCGACAATACCGCGTACTATCGCGCTCTGCCGTTCGTCGATCTTACTGGGCGCATGATCGCCCACTGGAAAATCCGTGCGGCGAGTTACCGTACGCTGATCGATCATGCCGTCGCGCCATTCGAACGGCGCGTCGGCGCGTCGCTCAAAATCCTCGATCTCGGCGCGGGGAATGGCTGGCTGTCGTACCAACTGGCAAAGCGCGGGCACACCGTCGGCGCAGTTGATCTGCTGATGAACCACGCCGACGGGCTGGGAGCGTATATCCATTAGGATGCGTCGTTACGCCAATTCAAGCCGAGTTCGATTATCTGCCGCTGATGGAACAGCAAATCGACATCGCGATTTTCAATGCGTCGTTTCACTACTCGGTCAATTACGAAACGACACTCGCTGAAGCGTGGCGCGTCGTCAAACCGGCAGGACGCGTCGTCATTCTCGACTCGCCGGTGTACTCCAATCCCGAAAGCGGCAGGCACATGGTGCGCGAGCGCCAAGCGCGATTCCAGCGCGCCTACGGTTTCCCTTCAGACGCACTGGGCAACGAAGGTTTCTTGACCTTCAAACAACTGGACGAACTCGCGGCAGCCGCCA
>DAIDTM010000372.1 GCA_027457205.1 Anaerolineae bacterium
CGACGCGCGCGTCGAAGCGTTGGAGTCTTTAAGCACTGCCTGGATGTCGTTTTGCAAGTGCCTGAGCAGATCACGCGATTCAACATCCACCACCTGAATTTGCTCCAGTTCGCGGTGCAATCGTTCGAGCGTGTCGCGCAGCTGTGGTTTGTCCATTCGTCTCCCCTTTCGATTAGATCAGCGTCGTTCCGAGAAGCAAAAGCGCGGCGGAGACGACGAGCGCGAGGTCAGCATACATTACTGGTAACAGCCCAATTACGAAAAGCAGGAGGCACACGAGCCACAGCATTTGATTGGGTTTGTGGGTAGTAATTCTGATCTTCATTGATCCTCCGTTCGCGCCGGTTTACCGCGCCGCCGCCGCCATTGCTCCGCGATTTCTTTTTCGCGCCCTTGGTCGCCTGGCTCGTAGAAAGTTTTACCACGCAACTCATCCGGCAAGTAGGATTGATCGACCCAGTGCTCCGGAAAGTCGTGCGGATACTTGTAATCCTTGCCGTGTCCTAGCGCCTTGCCATCGCGCGTTGCGTCCTGCAAATGCGGCGGCACTTGCGTCTCGCCTTCGGCTTCCACTTCCGCCAGCGCCTTAAAGTACGCGCCCATCGAATTACTCTTCGGCGCGGTTGCGAGATAAACCGTTGCCTCGGCGAGATGGTACTGCGCCTCCGGCAACCCACACCACTCGACCGCCCGCGCGCACGCGGACGCCACGACGATGCCGTTGGGATCTGCCAAGCCGATGTCTTCCGCCGCGAGGATGAGCAAGCGGCGCATGATGAATTTGGGGTCTTCGCCGGCGTAAATCATTTTGGCGAGCCAGTAGAGCGCGGCGTCCGGATCGGAGCCGCGCACTGACTTGATGAACGCGCTGATCGTATCGTAATGCTCGTCGCCGGCGCGATCGTACCGAATCGCGCGCCGCTGGATCGCTTCCTCCGCGACCGCGAGGTCGATGCGGATCGCGCCATCCGCGCCCGCCGGCGTCGATTCGACCGCGAGTTCCAGCGCGTTGAGCGCGGCGCGCGCGTCGCCGCCAGCAATATCGACTAGATGCGCGAGCGCGTCATCCGCCATCTCAATCGTCTTGCTGCCGTAGCCGCGCGCCGGGTCTGCCAGCGCGCGCCGCAAGAGCGCGGCGACTTGTTCATCGGTGAGTGGCTTGAGCTGAAACACGCGCGAGCGCGAAACGAGCGCGGAGATCACCTCAAAGTACGGATTCTCGGTCGTTGCTCCAATGAGAATGATCGTGCCGTCTTCGACGTGCGGCAGCAGCGCGTCCTGCTGCGCTTTGTTGAAACGATGGATTTCATCGACGAGGACGATGGTGCGCGTACCGTGCATACCGCGCCGCTCCTTCGCCTCGCCGATCAAACGGCGGATGTCGGCGACGCCGGCAGTGACCGCGCTGATCGTTTCGAAATGCGATTTGGTGGTATTCGCGCTGATCGCCGCCAGCGTGGTTTTGCCGGTGCCGGGCGGTCCCCAGATGATGATCGAGGAAAAGAGTTTATCCGTTTCAATCGCGCGGCGCAAGAGCTTGCCCTGTCCGACGATGTGCTCCTGCCCCACGAACTCGTCGAGCGTGCGCGGGCGCATTCGCGCGGCGAGCGGCGCTTCGGTCTTGCTCAATTCGCGGCGGTGGTGCTCAAAGAGGTCCATAGAAATTCCAGTCTACTCGCGGTTATTCTATGTCGTTTCATCCGATTTGACAAGCCTTCAGTTGGTGCAACCTGCGGGAGGCTGGGTCGAGCGGAAACAAAATTCTACGTTGGAAAAATCTTGCCGGGATTGAGAATATTCAGCGGATCGAACGACTGCTTGATTCGTTTTTGCACCGCGATCAACGTGGGGTCGAGCGCGACCGGCAAATACTGTGCGCGCTTGGAGCCGATGCCATGCTCGCCGCTGATCGTCCCGCCTAAACGCACCGCCAGCCGGTACACCTCTTCGAGCAAATGCGGCAGCAGCACTTGCCATTCGTCGACGGACGTTTCCGGTTTTTTCATCACGTGGACGTGCAGATTGCCATCGCCGGCATGACCGAAGCACGGCATCACGACATTGTATTCGCGCGACAACCGCTCCAGTTCCGGCACGAACTCTGGAATCTGCGCCAGCGGCACCACCAGGTCTTCCGCGCTTTGGTACTCCGATTGAACCTTGAACGCTTCTGCTGCAATCTGGCGCGGATGCCACATCTTTTTGATTTTCGCCGGCGTATCGCCGACGAACACGTCCAGCGCGCCGGCTTCTAAACAGATATTGACGATCGCGGTGTATTCGGCTTCTGCTTGCGCCGGGCTGAACGCGTCCACTTCGAGCAGTAACATCGCGCCGATGTTCGGGTGCGGCGGCGTCTCGCCGACGTACGCATAGATCGTTTCCACCGTGAGCCGGTCCATAAATTCGACGGACGACGGAATGATGCGTCCCTGCGTCATAATCCGCGACACCACGCCAATCGCCGATGCGACATCCGCGAACGGCACGAGCAGCACCGCGCGCGCGACCGGCTGTGGCATCAATCGGAGAATGATTTTGGTGAAGATACCTAGCGTCCCCTCGGAACCAACCATCAGGTGCACGAGGTCGTACCCGGTGACATCCTTGACGCGCTTGCCGCCCATCTGAACGATCTCGCCGGTCGGCAGCACGACTTCCAAGCCCATTACGTAACGACTGGTGACGCCGTATTTTATCGCGCGTCCGCCGCCGGCGTTCTCAGCGACGTTCCCGCCAATAAAACACATCTCGACGCTCATCGGATAGCCGGCGTAGAATAGCCCGTCGTCCTGCACCGCGTCGTTGATCGCGTTCGTCACCACGCCCGGCTCGACCGTCCCCATCATATTCGCGCGGTCGATTTCGAGAATCCGGTTCATCCGCTCAATCGACAAAAGGATGCCGCCCAAGACCGGCACCGCGCCGCCCGAAAGTCCGGACCCCGCGCCGCGCGGTGTGACCGGAATCCGCTCGCGGTTCGCCAGCTTCATAATCTCGGAAATCTCGGCGGCGGAGTTCGGCTTGACCACAACTTCCGGCATGTGCACGTGCTCCGCGCCGGTCACTTCGTCGTGAGAATAATCTTGCATCCGTTCGGTATCGCCAAAGACGACGTGCGGTTCTCCAACAATCGCTTCCAGCTGCTTCACAATCTCCGGCGTCACTCGCGCGTAGGTTATGTCTGTATTCGCCATATCACGTCCTTCAGTTCAACCTCCCGCAGGTTGAGCCACATCGCTTATTGGCATTGTATGCGGATTCTCCGACATTGGCAAGAGGGAAAAGAAAAAGCCGGTGGATGCTCACCGGCTTGTTACTCTAAATCGTCTTGGAAATCCAGCGTTATCGCAACGACGCCTCTAGCCCTGCCTGGAACTTGGGAATCGTTTCGCCTGCTATTTGCTGGAATGCCGCTTGGAAATTGTGTTGCGCGGCAGTCGCCTGCAGAATCCGCATCGGCGCGTTGGCTCCGCTGATCCGTTGAAGATATTCGATAGCAAGCTGCCCTTCGCCGTACTCCAGCGTCGCCGAGCGCGGGCTTTCCATGTGCACTTGCCACGCCTGCTGAGTTGAGATGCCGTTCAACGGAATCAACCGCCGCTGACGCATAGCCGCGCGCACGAACGCGACCGTTTGCGCGTGAACCTGCGCGTACGCGCGCGGGTCGGTCAAGCCGGCGATGCGCCAGCCCTCCGCTTCTGCCATTCCCTCGATAAACCAGTCCGGCACGAAAGTATTGTCGGTGATGACCTGCCGCTGAATCGCGTGCGTGTACTCGTGCGCCAGCATGTGCAGCATATCGAACGACGATTGCTGAATCGGGTAGATATAAATGCCCGGATGCCCCGCGCCGCTGATCGTTACCCACGCGTCGCCTTTGAGCTGCGCCTGAAATTGCACCTGACTCTGCGGCAATCCTCCGATCTGCTCGATGCCTTGCAGCCAGACCGCGCGCGAAGGGAAGAGAAAAATTGTAACCGCCGGCGCGCCTGACCAGCCCTCGTCCTGCATCAACCGCTGCGCCGCCGTACTTGCATCGGCAATGACCGATTGAAAGAACGCGCTCGGCGTGCCGGGAGCGACGTATATATTTTCATGAGCCGTTCGCGTCAACGCCAGAGGCGCGCCGTTCAGCGTGACCAGCGTCGACGCGGCGATTTGCGGCGCGGCACCCTCCGGCGCGGCGGGAGTTCCGGAACGCGACGGCGAGACCGACGCGGAGGCAATCGCATTCAACACCTGCTGCGCCACCGGCGCGAGCTGCGTCGCCGCCGAGGTGACGTTCTTGATGGCTTGACGCGGCGCACACGCGGTTGCAAGCAACAGAAAAATAGCGGCGATAAAGAACGGCGCTCGTCTCAACATTCGATTGACTCCTCTAAAAATAGGACACTGACAAACACGGATGACTGCTGATTTTTCTGTGTTTGCCTGCGTTCGTCTGCGTCCAATGAATGAGCAATTCCTACGATGATCATTTGCCCGCACCCAGCGGAATCTTGATGCCGAACGGCAATTCGATCGATGGCGCGGGCGTCGGTGTGACCGGGCTGGCGCTGCCTTGCGCGATGCCGCGAAATTTGTACGTCGTATAGTCCGGAAACACCGCGGCAAGGTTTGAATCGAGCAAGCGTTTCTGCACGATTTCGCCCAGCACGTCGCGAAAGTCGGTCGTGATCGCTAGATCGCCGGGACCGTACAGATTGTCCTTGCTCAGCCCGGGCCATTCGGCATAGACCTTGCCGCCGTTGATGCCGCCGCCCATGACGAACATCACGTTGCCGTGACCATGATCCGTACCGTGACTCGAGTTCTCTTGCACACGTCGTCCAAACTCCGACATCGTGACTAGCGTGATGTGTTTCATTTCATCCTGCATATCGGTATAGAACGCCGCCAGCCCATCGGCGTACTCGGTGATCAGCCGCGGCATCTGCCCGTCCGTTAGCGCGCCTTCCTGAACGTGCGTGTCCCAACCGCCGATGTCGACGCAGGCAACCTCGACGCCCAGCCCGGAGCGGATGAGCTGCGCCACGGTCTCCAACGATTTGCCGTACGCGGTGTCCGGATATTTTGCGCCATTCGCCGGCGTGTACGCGCTTCCCGCCAACTTGGCAAGGTCGCGCATCGCTTGCAGCGTCTGCGAACCCTCTGCCTCGATAAATCCGTCGCCCTCGTACAACGACGCCAGCGCGTTCTGCACTTGAGCGATCTGCTGGGGATTGCCGTTCAGGTGAAACGAGCTGATGCTTTGCAGCGCGGTGGCAGTTACCGGACCGATGAGCGATTCCTGCACGATCGATCCCATCCCCACCGCGCGGAACGGCGATTTGTTCTGACTCGCCATTTGCTGCAAGTGCCGACCGATCCAACCGGTCGGAATCGTCTTTTCGCCGGGAGTGCCGCGTTCCATAAAGTCCATCGCGTCAAAGTGCGAATGCGTCGGATCGGGCGAGCCGGTCGCGTGGACGATTGCCAGCGCGCCGGCGTCGTAAACGTCCTTGAGCGGACGCAGCAGCGGATGCAGCCCGAAAAAACCATCCAGGTCGATCACGGTCTGATCGTCGCCGGATTTCGGCTGCTGGATGGCGATGGTATCACGATGCGAATAGTAATCCTTATCGCCGTGCGGCACGACTAGATTGAGACCGTCGGCTGCCCCACGCTGGAAAATGCAAACTAGCGTATCGCCTTGAGTCGGCGTATTCTGGTCCGCCAGAGCCACGCGCGGCATCCAGGCGGGCCACGCCATCATCCCCATCGCCAGCACGCCGGTGCGGCGAAGCAAATCACGTCGAGACGTGGTATTCGTATCCATCTGGAAATCTCCTATTCGTCGTGATGCGTGTTGCGTGAGAGTCGAAATCCACGCATCACATTCATCGATATTGAAAATGCGGCGAAGCGAGAATGAGTGCGACGACGAACGGCAAGTAATTCACGTTGAACGCCGCATCCGCCGACCCGCCGACCGCATCGATCAGTTTTTGCCGGTCCGCGTCCGGGATCGTTCGGTGCAAAATATGGTTGATCCAGAAATCGACCATATCGCCGGTGGTTTGCGAGGCGACGCTGCTCATCGCCGCGTGCAGATCGATCTGAGCGCGCGGCACGCGGTTCGCCGCGACCAGCAGCGCGAGATTCCAGCGTCCCAGCAAGCCGTTCGTGTTGATCCACGCCGTGCCGTAATCCGGATAGCCGTTGGGCATGAGATGCTGGAACAAGCCCTGCCCCATCAAACGCAGCGCCGCCGCCAGCACGCGCGTGTCTTCGACTTGCGCGTCCAGCGCGCGCAGACTGGAAACGATCACATCGTACGGGCGCTTGACCTTTTGCGCGAATGAATTCTTGAACTCGTCCGAATGGAGGATCGTGGCCATCAC
>DAIDTM010000373.1 GCA_027457205.1 Anaerolineae bacterium
CCGCGTCGTCGTTGGCGTATGGTCACCATAAAAAGAAACACGAGACTATCGCGGTGTACGACTTTGGCGGCGGCACGTTCGACATCTCGGTCTTGGCGCTTGGCGAAGGTGTGTTCGAAGTCAAGTCGACCAACGGAGACACGTTCCTCGGCGGCGACGATTTCGATCAGCGCATCATCCAGTGGATCGTGGACGAGTTCCGCAAGGAATCCGGCATCGACTTGAGCAAGGATCGGATGGCGTTGCAGCGGCTGAAGGAAGCGGCGGAGAAGGCGAAGATCGAACTCTCGACCGTGATGCAGAGCGAGATCAACCTACCCTTCATCACCGCCGACGCCTCGGGACCAAAGCACCTGACGATGACGCTGACACGCTCGAAGCTCGAGCAGCTCGTTGGCGACCTCGTCGAGAACTCGCTGAATCCGGTCAAGCGCGCGATGGAAGACGCGAAGCTGAGCCAGTCGGACATCAACGAGGTCGTGCTCGTCGGTGGGCAGACGCGTATGCCGATGATGCAGCAGGTCGTGCAGCGCTACTTTGGCAAAGAGCCGCACAAGGGCATCAATCCGGACGAAGTGGTGGCGGTTGGCGCGGCGATTCAAGCCGGCGTGCTCGGCGGTGAAGTGAAAGACATTTTGCTGCTCGACGTGACGCCGCTGACGCTCGGCATCGAAACGATGGGCGCGGTGGCGACGCCGTTGATCGAACGCAACACGACGATCCCGACGAAAAAGTCGCAAATCTTTTCGACCGCGAGCGATATGCAGACGCAGGTAGAAGTGAATGTGCTTCAGGGCGAGCGCCCGATGGCGGCGGATAATAAATCGCTGGGTCGATTCATCTTGGATGGTATTCCGCCTGCGCCGCGCGGCGTACCGCAAATCGAAGTGACGTTCGACATCGACGCGAACGGCATTGTCAACGTGACGGCGAAGGACAAGGCGACCGGGCGCGAGCAAAAGATCACCATCACCGCGTCGAGCGGGCTGAGCAAGGAAGAAGTGGACCGGATGGTGAAAGAGGCGCAGCGGTTTTCGGATGAAGACAAAAAGCGCAAAGAGGAAGTCGAAGTCCGCAACAACGCGGACAGCGCGGTCTACCAATCGGAAAAGATGCTGCGCGACCTCGGCGACAAGGTACCGGCGGACGTCAAGAGCGAGATCGAGCCGAAGATCAACGCGCTCAAGACCGCGATGGGCGGGCGCGATGTCGCGGACATCAAGAACAAAACGGACGAATTGAGCCAATCGCTGCAAAAGATCGGCGAGCGGATGTACCAGCAGACCGGCGGCGCGGGCACGCCCCCGCCCGGCGGCGACAGCGGAGGACCGGGCGGCGGACCGCAGCAAGGTCCGGGTGGCGGCTCGGACACGGTTGAGGGCGAGTTCCGCGAGGTGAAAGAGTAGACGCTAGTTGTTGGTCATTAGTCGTTAGCAAGAACAATCGGGGTTGAGAGAGATTCTCAGCCCCGATGTTGGTTTTGTGCCCGGCACATGCCCGCACGTGGGCGGTGCGGTGTTCGAGATCACCAAGTCATGCACGCCGTGCGAGTTCATCAACGACATTCAACCCGGCTTGTGCGAGAAGATGGAAGGGCAGCGCGGGATGCTCGCGCGCGTGGTGGAGGGCGGCGAGATGAAAGTGGGGGACTCGATCGAGATGGTAGATGTTTATTGCTTATAGATTATCCCTCCGCCAAGGTTACGGGTTCAAGGCAAAGGGGTACCGGACACGACAATCAGCGGGGGCAGGCTGGGGTCTTTGAGCCGAGCGCGAACATGGGCATCATCAATTTGGCTAAAATTGAGCGCAAACACCTTTTGCTGCACATCGGGGGGAAAGAGCATCCGAACGTCTTGCGAATAGTACGCGCCATCGCGCGGCAAAGTCACCTTCTCAACCTTGTCGTCCGTCCCCAGTTGAACAACCGCGGGCGCACTGCCGGCACTCCCCTCCCTAAAACAGATCGCCCAGAGGTACACTTCGCGTCCCTGCTGTCCCAAGAGGTCCCACTCACAAAGCACTCCGGTTTCTTTGGGATAAAATGCGCTTGCTAAGGCCGATTGGTATTCGACCCAGCGGGGGACGGGCGTATCCGTCGGAGACGGTATAGGGGCAAGCGTCAGCGTGGGTGAAGCGGCGACCTTCAGAGGAGGCGGAATCGTCTTTGAAGCAATTGTCTGGGTCAAGGGCGACACCGTAGTCTGATCGCACGCGGTCAGTACGAAAAGCAATGCAAAGCAAACTGTCTTCATCGGTTGCTCCTGAGATTCTAGTATCTTCAGCTTTGTCTGGCTGTTCTATTCGATTGGGGACAGAAGGTCCGATTTCAGCTCGAGAAGCCATCATAGAACCGTCTAGGCTGGGAACGAGGAACCTGTCCAAAGACACGGCTCTCGTTGCTTGAATGAGCCGGTCTTCAGACAGGTTGTTAGGTACACTGGCTCACGCGGTGTACAACTCGGCTTACTCTCCTAGTTATACCACCCCGAAATGCCGATGTAACGCTTGGTGATGCCGCTCCAATATGAAAGTGGCTTGTGGTACCAATCATTGATGTGAGTGTTGACAGTGATTGCGTCCGCGTTATAACAACTTGTTGGATGGGAAGACCACACCACCACCAAGGAGTGGTACCAGGAACCATTGTACAACTGAATAATGTCGCCCGGGTCCATGGTACATTGATCAGTCGAGAATCCATGAGGACCGGTCCCAGTGTTATTCACTAGAAAGGCATATAGATACCCAACGCCTGTCCACGATGCGGAACGATGGTTGACGTCGGTATAGTACCATTGGTTGTAATTCATAACGGCGCCTCCACCATCATGGATTACTTGTGATGCATAGTTGGTGCAATCACCGCCGGCGTTTTCGAAGTCGTAATAGTTAGGGTTTCTGTTGGCCACCCATCCTGGGCTACCCTGCCAATATCCATATTTATTTGCATAGTTCAGTGCCCCTGTCCTATCGTAACTGTGCAATGTTAAACTGGTGATTGAAAGCGGATCCTTCAATGGGGAGAAAGTTTTGCTGCCAGCTGCTTTTCGCAGCTCTGCCTCATGCTCGAGCCGAATACGTTCGATGAACGTGTTCTTGGGCACGCTTGCCAGTACCTCTGTGAATTCGTCTTGGTACTCGTCTGAGGCGATAGTCCAGCCCATCTTGGTTCGACTGAGTTTTATCACATGTTCGAGCCCGCCCATGGCGGATACCTGTGGCGCGATTGCAGCATGTACAACGGAATTACTTTCAGTCAGGTTCACTGTCGCGCTATTGTTCTCAACCTGTATGCTATTATAGGCGAGAAGGTATTTGTATTCCAAATAGTTGAGCCTGTAGAGCATGGACCTGTATAGCTCGATCTCCCTTCGGTCCTTTTCTTTTTGAACCCACTGTTGGGATTGGTCTGTTAGCAGGAAAGAGAAATCCTGTGTCTCCAGCAATTTCTGCTCTTCATAGCGCAACCTGAAATAGGTGTCGATAGCATTCTTGACTTTTTCTTCGTCTGAGAGGTTGGGGTCTGCCTGCACCAACAGAGATAACTGGAAACGATCGGTTGATCTGTGGGCGGTGCCGCTCCACGTACGGGTGCAGCATTCACAGACACGAGCAACATCAATACCATGCTGACCAGAACAGCGCGTTTGAACGTGACCATGACTTCCTCCTTCCAAAAACAGAGGGCCTACGCGTGGTTTGACCACACATAGGCCCTCATGACCCGTTGCCGGGATCGCTGGCTGCATTGAGTCAACGATTATTCACCCCAGCAATTACTAATCCCGCTGAACTTGTAAACCTTTTTACCGCCAAGGCAAGAGACATTTGTCCCATTTTTTGGAACGCGCGGCAAAGATGGGACAAATGTCCCACATCGAAGCAATGGCGCTCTCGCGAGACGATTACGATTCTTCTTTGCCTTCGTCTTTCGCAATCCATCCCATCTGCCACGCGTAACACGCCAATTGTGTGCGGGATTTCAAATGCAACTTGCCCAGAATGTGCGTGATGTGATTTCGAACCGTCTTCTCACTCAACCAAAGCATCTTCGCAATAGTTTTGTTCGGATGTCCTTGAGCGACCAAAAGCAAGATTTCTTTTTCGCGCGAGGTCAATGATGAGGCAGGAGTTTCGCGCATTGGTGATGAAGCAAGTCGTTCCCCCATCATTCAGCGCTGTTCATCCTCATCAGCATTATAGCACCTGCCACTCACGAAACACTCACGGCGAGAGTTAAGGTTCTTTTACCTGGAAAACGAAAATCCCGCGATGTGGGTCGCGGGATTCGTCTATTCTACGCTAGCGTTTTCTCTTTTTCGGGAGACTTGTCTATCGCTCTGGCTTTGTCTTCCGCCACCAACTGCCGCCGCAAAATCTTGCCGACCATCGTCTTGGGCAGCGAATCGCGGAACTCGATGATCGACGGACGCTTGTAGCCGGTCAACCGCTCCCGGCAATAATCCATAATCTCCTCGACCGTCGCCGTCTGTCCCGGCTTGAGCACGATGTACGCCTTGACGCGCTCGATGCTCTTTGGGTCCGGCACGCCTGCCACCGTCGCCTCCAGAACCTTCGGATGCTGGAACAGCACCTCCTCGACTTCGCGCGGGTAGACGTTGAACCCGCCCACGATGATCATATCCTTCTTGCGGTCGACGATCTGCATATAGCCATCCGGGTCTCGGCTGGCAATGTCGCCGGTGTAGAGCCATCCATCACGCAGCGTCTGCCGCGTTTCCTCTGGCTTGTTCCAATAGCCCTTCATCACCTGCGGACCTCGAACGATGAGTTCGCCTGCTTCGCCGGGCGGCATATCGATCTTGCCGGTCTCGATGTCCACGATCCGACACTCGGTGTCGGGCCACGGCACGCCGATCGTGCCGATGCGGTTATCGCCGTAGATCGGGTTGGCGCTGACGACCGGCGTCGCTTCGCTCAAGCCGTACCCTTCGACCAGACGCGCGCCGGTGAGGTCTTGGAATCTCTTCTGCACTTCGACCGGTAAGCCCGCTGCGCCGCTGATGCACGCCTTGATCGATTTCAAGTTGTACTGGCTGAGGTCGGGATAGTTGTTGATCGCGACGTACATCGTCGGCACGCCTGGAAAGAGCGCGGGCTGGTGCCGGTCGATGCTTTTCAAAACGTGTCCCAGCTCGCGGGGGTTGGGAATGAGCGTCAGCGCCGCACCCATAATCATTCCCAAGTTCATGCAGGTGGTCATCGCATACGAGTGGTACAGCGGCAGCGCGGTCAGAATTCCTTGCTGCTTTTGCGGATCGACGGCTTGGCTCGTCCATTCGCGCGTCATCAGCGCGTTCGCGACGAGATTCCGGTGCGTGATTTCCGCGGCTTTCGGCACGCCCGTAGTGCCGCCGGTGTAAAGCAAGACTGCGGTGTCTTCCGGGCGCACATCGACCGAGGGCTTGGTCGCCGGTGCAGACGCGAGAACCTCCTGAAGCCAGCGATTACCTGGATCGAGCGTGACGCGGTGACCTTCCTTCTTTTCGACGGCGAGACTGAAGAGCGTTTTGAGGAACGGCGGAAAGTACTCTTTGATGTTCGTGACGATGACGTTCTTCAATTTCGTGTTCGCGCGGACTTTTTGGACGTTCGGATAAAAACGCGAGAGACAGATGATCGTTTCCGCGCCGGCGTCGTTCAGTTGAAATTCCAGCTCGCGCGGCACGTACATTGGATTGTTCGGCGCGACGATCGCGCCAATTTTCAGAATGGCGAAAAAGCCGATGACGTACGGCGGGCAGTTCGGCAGATACAACGCTACGCGGTCGCCTTTCTTGACGCCCATCGCGGTCAGCGCGTTCGCCAGCCGATTGACTTGTTCGTTCAACTGTTTGTACGAGAGTTTGGCGTCCATCAACCGTCCGCCCAATTGATGCACCACGCTGCCGAAAATGGTGGCAGGCCAATCGGGATGCTTGGACGCGGTCTCTTCCAAAAAGTGGTACATCGGCACAGCGGGGTAGTCGAGCGTGGAACTAACGCCCGTGTCGTAAAACTTGACCCACGGTTTTTCCATGTCTGCCTCCTTGCAGATGCTGCGATCCGCCGCTGTACAGCACCCGTGGACCAGAGGACAGAACGAGGGAAGCGGCGCGATCAGCAACTTGGGAAAATCAACGCGCTTGCGCGGTCGATTATCTATAAAATACCACGAATGGGCGCGGTTTGTCAATAATTGTTTTTCCGCAAAACGCGATTGACACACCCGCGCATTTCGACTAAAATCGGGCAATCCTTTTTTGAACAGGCGATGTCGATGCGTCGTTACTCGACGATTGTTTTTGACGTGGGCGGAACGCTGTTGCGGCTCGATCTCGATCGGCTCGCGCGCGCGTACCTGGACGCCGGCGCGCGGCTCGGCGTTCCACTCGATTTCGCACGGACGCGCGCGACGATCGATCGGCTGGAGCGCGAACTACCAGTGCGGTCGCAACAGCGTCAGATCAGTCTGGAAGGAGACGGCGGAACGAGTTTTTGGGATGATTTCTATGGCGAGGGCTTTCGCCGGCTCGGCGTCACGGCGGACGTGTCGGATGCCGCCGCGCAGATTCGTGCGCGTTTCCAGCGCGCGGAATTTGAGGCGCTGTTCGACGACGTGGTTCCGACGTTGGACGCGCTGACCGCACGCGGTTACGCGCTGGGAATTCTTTCGAACTTTTCTGCCAACTGCGAAGACGTACTGCGGCAGGTGGGCGCGCATCGATATTTTTCGTTGTTCGTCGTGTCTGCGTTGGCGGGCGTGGAAAAACCCGACCCGCGCATTTTCGATCTGACCGTCCGCGCGGCAAATTGCCCGCGCGCGGACATCGTCTACATCGGCGATAGTATTTTTCACGACATCGAAGGCGCGCGGCGCGCCGGCATCGACGCGGTTCTGGTGGATCGACAAAATCAGTATCGCGATGGGGACGGCGCGCGTGTGCAGAATTTGTTCGACCTGGTCGATTATCTGGAGACGAGGTAATATGCCAACTCAGCACGAAAAAATAAGCCGGGATCAGGAACGCGCGAGGAAAAAGCAGCAGCGGCAAATGCTCTGGATGGGGGGCGGGATAGTGGTGGTGCTGGTGATCGCGCTGGGCGTGATCGCCAGCGGCGTGTTCAATCCGCCGTCCACACCGCAGGTGGCGCAAGCCGCCGGCGCGGCGACGTGCAGCCCGGTGCAGACCTTTCCCGTTCAAAGCCGCGACCACATCAATCCCGGCGATCCGCATCCGCCGTACAGTTCTAACCCGCCGACGAGTGGCTGGCACTGGCCCAATCCGCAGAACTGGGGAATCTACACCACGCAGCAATTCCAGGAACAGCTCGTCCATAATCTGGAACACGGTGGGATCGTGATCCAATACAACGGTCTGACGCCGGCGGAGGTGCAGCAGCTGACCGATTTGGTCAACCGTGATAGCTACCACATGAT
Organism: Anaerolineae bacterium; assembly: GCA_027457205.1. Classification (GTDB taxonomy): domain Bacteria; phylum Chloroflexota; class Anaerolineae; order UBA4142; family UBA4142; genus DAIDTM01. The sequence continues at coordinate 7,445 of DAIDTM010000373.1, forward strand.
TCTCGCGCCGTATCCCGGCTTGCCCGCCGGCGTGAAGGTTGCCGTCACCGCGTGGACGCACTTGCAGACGTGCACCGGCGTGGACGCGAACACGCTTCAGGCGTTCAGGAACACCTTCCGCGACAAGGGACCCGAATTCGTGCCGTAATCGTCACGGCGCGAGCGCGCCGCCGGTCATCAGTGCGCGGATCGCCAGACCGAAGATGAAGAAGGAAACGAGCGCGTAGATCGCGGCTTCGCTGCGGCCGGCGCGCGCGTTGGTATAGACGTAGGCGGCGGGCCAAGAGAGCGCGACGAGAACGCCGTAGAGGAAATGGATCAGGTCCGCCGGCATTCTGCCGGACAAGACCAGGATGATCCCCAGCACGCCTTGCCCCACCATCACCAGTTCGCCAATGATGAGCGCGCCCCAGTAACTGGAGCTGACGCTCTTGCCGCGAAAATAGTCCCACGCCGCCCAGATGCCCATCACGAGCGCGTACATAATTGCCGTCAGCGCGAGCCGACCGTGAATCGTTTCCACACCTTCGCTCCGATGCTGAGATGACTGACGCGTCCCATTCTAGCCCAGTCGTCGAAAAATGGCAAGGAAGCGCGACTAGCCGGACTAGTCTCCAGCCGGTTGCTGATCGGCATAGTTGCACTTTTGAGCGATCGGGCAATGCAGCGAATTATGCTTGCCAAAAACAGAAAGAGGTCTCGCCATTCGCGAGACCTCTTTTTTACTTTCGGTTACCGACAGGCTCACTTGCGATGCCCTATCCCTAACCCTTGCGTGCCTTGCCCAGACAGGGCGATGGTCACGAGTAGTTTGAGACTAACCATGGAACCTCCCTTGTTTGGTAAGTTTGTACTACTCTGCCGGCGTCATGACGAGTAGAGGGGGTGCTTGACTCGCCACGACTGCCGGCAGAGTGACGATGGATCTTTAATTCAGGCAGTTATCACACATGGCACTCGGCAGTGCGTAACGCCACAGCGTGCCATTCGCCAAGCCGAAAAGGAAATTTGGCTGTTCCGGATCGATCATCAGTCGCGTCGTCACTGCGTTCGCGGGAGCATCGGGCAGCGCGGACCAAAGGTAGCCATCATCTTCGCTGACCGCGATTCCGAGCGGACTCGGCTTGCCGTTGCTGCCACGCGCGGTGAGTGCGATGTACAAACGATGAACGTTCTGCGGATCGGCGATCACTGCCGTGACGGATAACTGGGTCGGTGTCCGCAAGCCAAATTGGAGATGTTCCCACGTCTTGCCATCGTCCGGGCTATGGTATAGACCTGACGATGCGGTCGCGAGGTAGAGATTATCCTGCCCCGGCGCAAAGCCGGTAGGCACATCGGGTAGACGGCTGACGCGCTGCCAACTCGCTCCGTTCTTCTCGTAGAGGTCTGTGGACGTCAGCGCGAAGAACTGCGGATTGGAAACGTCGTTCGATATTTCGATGTCGAGCATTTGAGAAGGTTCCACGCCGAGCACGCCGGCAGCATCGGCTTTTAGCGCGTCCTCGGCTGACCGCGCGGCTTGTTTCACGGTACCGTCCGGATCCAGCATCTCGATCTGGTGTATCCGTGGCAGTGCTTGCCACGCGTCCAATTCGCCTAGCGATTGAACGGCTTCTCGGCGCACGCTGGCATAAGGGTCCTGCGTCGCGGTGATCAATCCATTGACTGCCTGGTAATCGAGTCGCGCGCCGAGCGCGTGAGCCACACCGGCGCGAATGCCGGGATCAACGTCGTCCAACGAATCGCGCAGGTTCGGCTCCAGTGTCTCCGGCACATCGCGCAGTGCCGCCAGCGCCATATCGCGCTGCGAGAACGGCTCACTTTGGCGCAACGTCAGCAAGAGTGTTTCTAACGATGCCGGTGTGCCAGCGGCTGCCAGCCGGCTGACTTCGTTTGCGAAAGCAGTATTCGATAGTGGTGCGGTGGCGTCAGACGCGTTACGGCTCAGCACACCGCCGGCCATTTCTGGAACGCGCACCAGTGCGGCGATCGGATTCGAGCGAGAAATATAAATCGTTCCCTCTATGACGAGGAGCACCAGCCCCAGCGCGAGCAGTACACTTTCCCAGGTCTGATTGAACCACGACGGCAGGAAGAACCGGCGACGGCTTGGCAAAGGCGCACGATGGGACGAGCTTGGCATCGCTTATTCCTCCTTATCGGATTTTTGCGCCAAAATAATTGGCGTACTCATTACAACGAACGATAGTGGTCAAATGTTACGCGCAAATTCCATCGCTTGACAGTCTTCGAGGGGATAGGGTATGATGAATTGCAATCGTACCAAAACGACTAGAATCTTCGTTATACAAGGTGGACGATGTCGGATGACGAACGATCGTTAGCGGAGCGCGCCATCGCGCGGGATTCCGCGGCATTCGCTTTGCTCTACGATCGCTATGTCGATAAAATTTATCGGTACATCCTTTATAAGGTTGGAAGCAGCACAGAAGCGGAGGACTTGACGGCGCAGGTCTTTCTCAAAGCGTGGGAAAACATCGGCAGTTACCACTGGACGGAACGTCCCTTCGCGGCGTGGTTGTATCGCATCGCGCACAACTTGGTGGTCGATCATTTTCGGACCCGTCACGTGGCTGCGCCGATCGACGATCTGTCGCTTGAAGACGACGCGGCGCTTGAGGACATCGTTCAGCAGCAACTGACGAACGAGATGCTGCGAAAAACCATTGCGCGGCTGACCGATGACCAGCAGCAAGTGATTATCCTGAGATTCTTGGAAGGATATAGTACACCGGAAGTGGCGCGCTTGATCGACAAAGATGAAGGCGCAGTGCGCGCGTTGCAGCATCGCGCGCTCGACGCGTTGCAGCGGATGTTACGCAAGGAAGCGAAGCCGTGAATGATTTAATTCTGGATCAGTGTCTGGAGGAAATTCGCGCCCAGCGCGCCACAGTGGCGGATTGTCTGGCAAAGTACCCTGACCTTGCCGATGAACTCAAGCCACTGTTGACCACGGCAGCGGCGCTCGAAGCGATGCCGGAAATGCAGCCCTCGGTCACGTTCAAGCAGACGACGCGCGCGCGGCTTTTGCAATTGCGTCGCCCGCCCAGCCGCGCTGAGCGTCTTCGCGATCATCTGCTTGCGTTGACGACCACGCGCTTGCGATTTGCGGCAACGTGGCTCGCGCTGGTCTTGCTTTTGGTGGGGCTGATCGGCGGAGTTGCCTACGCGGCAAACGACAGCCTGCCAGACTCGCCGCTCTATCCAATCAAGCGCGCGGCGGAGCAGTTGGAACTGACGCTGGCTCCCGACCCGACGAGCCAGGCGCGCGTCCGAATGAATCTGGCAGACCGGCGTCTTTCCGAAATGAAAGCGCTGACGAAATCCGGGCAGAGTCAGTTGATGGAGCAAGTGCTGAACGACTATACCCGGCAGATCAGCACGGCGATCTCGATCCTGCCGCCGCCAACCGGCAGCGAAAATCCGGTGACGCAAGAGTTCCTCGGCAGGTTGACGCAGCAGCAGCAAGAGCTACGCGCCATTCCAGCGCCGAGTGCCGTTCAAAGCGCGGTGCAGAATGCGCTCGTGACATCGCAAAAAGGCGTGGAGAAATTATTGACGCAGCCTAACGGATCGCCTGCGTCACCACCCCAACCGCCGGTACCCAACCACAAACCAACGTCTCCACCGGTCCCTCTAATGTCCAAGTGATTCGAGCTGCAAATAGAAACGCAGACGCGTTTTGACGCGTCGGCGTTTGTCATTAACCACGGCTCAAATTCTCCATCCCATCCCGCGCAGTAGGACGAGGACGCCGATCGCGATGAGCACGAGCGCCCAGATCACGCCCCAACTCACCAGATTGCCCAAGCCAATGCCGAGAAACACGAACGCGAGGATGATGCTGCCGATCACGTGCCGTCGATAAGTCGGCACGAGCAACCGAATCGCGACTTCGAGAAAGATAATGACCGCCGCGCCGGTAAAGATCAATCCCCACGCTTGCAGGCGAAATGGAAAGACGCCCGGCACTCCGATACCGGGAAAGGCGAAACCGGTCAAAAGCCCCATGTTGTCCGCCAGCAGCACCAGTCCCGCCCAGATGATGATCGCACCCCACACCGCGGTGCTGAGCGGATCGCTGCGATTCTTTTCGTCTTTCTCGCGCTGCTTTTCCTCTTGCTTCTCGTCCCTCGATTTGAAAGAAGAGTCAGACATTTTGCCCCCTTGAAATGCGAACCTGATGCAGTCGCTGTTGCGCCCGGCATCAGGTGTCTCTTGAACCCAGTATACAACCTTTTGACGGAAATTCCAAGCCATCGAATGGTGCAGCACGATTGGCGCGTCGTTGATTTGCATGATTCCCGCATCCATGCTATAATCGCCTCCGTTGGTCGTTCTGCGATTATCAATTTGAAGGTGGTTTGACGTGGACCTAGCAGCCGCAATCAATAAAGGTAAAGTGAACCCGAAGATGCCGGAACTCCAGCCGGGCGACCGGGTCAAAGTGCACACCCGTATCGTCGAGGGCGACCGCGAGCGAATCCAGGTCTTTCAGGGGACCGTGATGCGCCTTCGCAAAGGCAAGGGCGTGAACGCGAACTTTACGGTGCGCCGCGTCGCGTCGCACGGCATCGGTGTCGAGCGCACGTTCTTGCTCCAGTCGCCGCGCGTCGAGAAGATCGAAGTGGCGGGACACTCGCACGTGCGCCGCGCGCAGTTGTACTATCTGCGCGGACGCCGCGGCAAAGCCGCGCGGATGCGCGAAAAACGCGTGGTCGAAAGCGCGGCAGCGCCTGAAGCCGTCGCAGCGCCCGCGGAAGAATAAACTAACGATCGAGAAACCGCAAAATCGTGCCAGCGAGGTTTGCGGTTTTTTATTTGGATGGTTCGCCTAGTTGCCATGTTGGCAGCCGAGCTGGTCGCGTGGCGTTCTTACCGGATTCAGACTGGTTTTGGACTGAATCCGCACCATTGCCGGCGTATAATCTAAAATTGAATCAGTTGGAAATCGGGCGAGGACGCGCCAGCCATTCCGCTGGCGCGTTTTTCTCGTTCAGCTAATTTTGGCAGAGGTCAATATGGAAAGAGCAAAAGTCATCTGGGATGGAAACGAAGCGGCGGCGTACATCGCGCACAGTCTCAGCGAAGTGATTGCGATCTACCCGATCACGCCTTCCTCGGCGATGGGTGAGTGGGCGGATCAATGGTCATCCGAGAACAAGAAAAATATCTGGGGAACCGTGCCGTTGGTCCAGGAAATGCAAAGCGAGGGCGGCGCGGCAGGCGCGGTGCACGGCGCGCTGCAAACCGGCTCGCTCACGACGACGTTCACCGCGAGCCAGGGCTTGCTCTTGATGATCCCGAATATGTACAAGATCGCCGGCGAACTTACGTCTACGGTCTTTCACGTCAGCGCGCGCGCGATCGCTGCGCAAGGGCTATCGATTTTCGGCGATCACTCCGACGTGATGGCAACGCGCCAGACCGGCTTTGCGATGCTTTGCTCCAACTCGGTGCAGGAGGTGATGGATTTCGCGCTGATCGCGCACGCCGCCACGCTGCAAGCGCGCGTGCCATTCCTCCATTTCTTCGATGGCTTTCGCACCTCGCACGAGTTGATGAAGGTGGAACAGCTTACAGAAGACGACATTCGCGCGATGATCGACGATGATCTCGTCCGCGCGCACCGCGCGCGCGGCTTGTCGCCCGATCATCCGGTGATGCGCGGCACCGCGCAAAACCCCGATATGTACTTCCAAGCGCGCGAAACGGTCAATGGATTCTACCTTGCTGTGCCGGACATGGTGCAGCAGGCGATGGACAAGTTCGCCGCGCTCGTCGGGCGGCAGTACCATCTGTTCGATTACGTCGGCGCGCCGGACGCCGAGCGCGTCATCGTCGTGATGGGTTCGGGCGCAGAGGTCACGCAGGAGACGGTCGAGTACTTGAACGCGCGCGGCGACGCGGAGCGGACCGGCGTGCTCAAAGTCCATCTGTATCGTCCTTTCTCGGTCGAACATTTTGTGAAAGCGTTGCCCGCGACGGTCAAGACGATTGCGGTACTCGACCGCACGAAAGAACCCGGCAGCGCGGGCGAGCCGTTGTACGTCCATGTCGTCACTGCGCTCGCAGAATCAGTAGCAGCGGGCAGCCTGCCCGCGATGCCGCGCGTCATCGGCGGTCGCTACGGCTTGGCGTCGAAAGAATTTACGCCGGCGATGGCAAAGGGCGTCTTCGACGAAATGCGTAGGGGCGACCTTGATGGTCGCCCGCCCAAGAATCATTTCACCATCGGCATCAACGACGACGTGACGCACACCTCGCTCGCCTACGACCCCACTTTTTCGACCGAGGGCAAGGAGATGGTGCGCTGCTTGTTCTACGGACTGGGCGCTGACGGCACGGTCGGCGCGAACCACAACTCGATCCGCATCATCGGCACGGATACCGACAATTTCGCGCAGGGTTATTTCTTCTACGATTCCAAAAAGTCCGGCACGATGACGACATCGCATTTACGTTTCGGTCACAAGCCGATCCATTCGTCGTACCTGATTCGGTCCGCAAATTTCGTGGCGTGCCACCAGTTCTCGTTCCTCGAACGTTATGACGTGTTGAAGGCGGCAGAGCCGGGCGCGGTCTTTTTGCTCAACAGTCTCTACGGTCCCGACGAAGTGTGGGATCATCTGCCGCGCACGGTGCAGCAGCAGATCATCGACAAGCAATTAAAGTTCTACGTCATCGACGCGTACGCGGTCGCGAAAGAAACGGGAATGGGCAGCCGTATCAATACGGTGATGCAGACTTGCTTCTTCGCGGTCAGCGGCGTCTTGCCGCGCGACGAAGCCATCGCCGCCATCAAGCGCTCCATCGAAAAGACGTACGGCAAGCGCGGCGAAGCCGTCGTCGCGAAAAACTTTGCGGCGGTTGATGCAACGCTCGCGCGGTTGTACCAAGTGAAGGTGCCTGGCAAGGTGACGAGCACGTTCGATATGCGTCCCGCCGTTCCTGCCGACGCGCCCGAGTTCGTGCAAAAAGTGACCGCGAAAATGATCGCGGGCAGCGGCGACGATTTGCCGGTGAGCGCGCTGCCGGTCGATGGCACGTACCCCGTCGGCACCACGCAGTGGGAGAAACGCAACATTGCGCTGGAAATCCCGGTATGGGAAGAAGAGCTTTGTATCCAGTGCGGCAAGTGCGTGCTGGTGTGCCCGCACGCGGTGGTCCGCGCCAAAGTCTACGATCCGAAATATCTTGCCCACGCGCCCCAAACGTTCAAGAGCGACGCGGCGCGCTGGAAAGAATTTCCGGAGATGAAGTACACGTTGCAGGTTTCGCCGGAAGATTGCACCGGCTGCACGTTGTGCGTCGAAGTGTGTCCGGCGAAAGACAAGAGCCAGGTCGGACGCAAAGCGATCAACATGGCGCCCCAGCCGCCGATCCGCGAGCAGGAGAACGCGAATTGGAAATTCTTCCAATCGCTGCCGGAGATGGACCGTACGAAAGTGAATGTGCAGCTCGTCAAAGACACGCAGCTGCTCGAGCCGCTGTTCGAATTCTCCGGCGCGTGCACCGGCTGCGGCGAAACGCCGTACATCAAACTCGTCAGTCAGTTGTTCGGCGACCGTGCGATCATCGCGAACGCGACCGGCTGCTCGTCGATCTACGGCGGCAATCTGCCGACGACGCCGTGGACGGAGAACGCGGACGGGCGAGGTCCGGCGTGGTCGAACTCGCTGTTCGAAGACAACGCGGAGTTCGGTCTCGGCTTCCGCCTGACGCTCGACAAGCGGCACGAATACGCGACCGAGTTGCTCAAGAAATTCGCGAGCACTTTAGGTGGCGAGCTGATTGATGCCATTTTGAAAGGCGACCAATCGAACGAGACGGGCATCTTGCAGCAGCGCGGGCGCGTGCAATTGTTGAAAGAAAAATTGCATTCGCTGGCAGGGGCGATTCACCCTGGCACCGCCCGCCAGGGCAGGTGTGAATCGCCCCTACAACAGAACGACGCGAAAATGCTGCTGAGCGTCGCCGACATCTTTGTCAAGAAGAGCGTTTGGAGCATCGGCGGCGATGGCTGGGCGTACGACATTGGTTACGGCGGACTCGATCACGTCCTCGCGTCCGGGCGCAACGTCAACGTGCTCGTGCTCGACACGGAAGTGTACTCGAACACCGGCGGACAGATGAGCAAATCGACGCCGCGCGCCGCGGTCGCCAAATTCGCGGCGGGCGGCAAGCCGCTCGCGAAAAAAGACCTCGCGCTGCTGGCGATGACGTACGGAAACATCTACGTCGCCAAGGTCGCGCTCGGCGCGAATGATGTGCAGACAGTTCGCACCTTCCTCGAAGCGGAAGCGTACGAGGGTCCATCGCTCATCATTGCCTACAGCCACTGCATCAACCATGGCATCGATATGGCGCGCGGCTGGGATCAGCAAAAACTCGCGGTGAACTCGGGGCATTGGCCTCTCTTCCGCTACAATCCCAATCTGGCGCAGCAAGGCAAAAACCCGCTCACGCTCGATTCCAAAGCGCCATCGGTTCCGTTGGAAAAGTACGTTTACAACGAAACGCGCTATACGATGCTCGTCCAGAGCAACGAAGAAGCTGCGGAAAAGTTGCTGAAGCTCGCGCAGGAAGACGTCCACACGCGCTGGAAATTCTACGAGCAGCTCGCGGCGATCAAGTACAATGGAGAGAACAAGTAAATATGCCAGACCTCTCTACCACCTACCTCGGTCTCAAACTCAAAAATCCGCTCGTCCCGTCGTCATCGCCGCTGATGCAGGATGTCGATAACATCCGGCGGATGGAAGACGCCGGCGCGGCGGCAGTCGTTTTGCATTCGCTGTTTGAAGAGCAGATCACGCAGGAAAGCGAAATACTCGACCGATCGCTGGATCAAGGCACGTACACCTACGCCGAGTCGCTCACCTATTTTCCCGATCTGGGCAACTATAATCTCGGGCCCGACGGCTATCTCGAACATATCCGCAAAGCCAAAGCCGCGGTTGGGATTCCGGTGATCGCAAGTCTCAACGGCGCGTCGACCGGCGGCTGGATCAAGTACGCGCAAGAGATGGAGCAAGCCGGCGCGGACGCGCTCGAACTGAACACGTACTATATCGCCGCTGATCCGGCGCAAACCGCCGCGCAGGTCGAAGAGATGTATCTCGATTTGGTGCGCGCGGTCAAAGCGAGCGTGCGGATCCCGGTCGCGGTGAAACTGTCGCCGTACTTTAGCGCGTTCTCGAACTTCGCCGCGCGGCTCGACGACGCCGGCGCGAACGCGTTGGTGCTGTTCAATCGATTCTATCAACCCGATTTCGATTTGGAAAACTTGGAAGTCGTGTCCGACTTGGATCTGAGCGCGTCGAGCGAACTGCGGCTCCGTCTGCGCTGGGTCGCGATGCTGCATGGTCGCGTCAAAGCCGATCTGGCAGTCACGGGCGGCGTCCATACCGCGGAAGACGTGCTCAAATCGATGATGGCAGGCGCGCGGATCGCGATGATGACCTCGGCGTTGCTGCACGACGGCATCGATCATCTGCGCGGCGTCCTCGCGGACCTCGCCAAGTGGATGGAAGAGCACGAGTACGTCTCGATCACGCAGATGCAAGGAAGTATGAGTCAAAAGTCAGCTGCCAATCCTGCTGCGTTCGAGCGCGCGAATTATATGAAGGTGCTTCGATCGTACCGCACGGCTGGGTAAGAATTGGTGATCGTCGCGCCGCGCGTCAACTGCGAGCAGCGTAATGGTTCTGCAACCGAAACGTGCGTCAACGATTTTGACATCGCAGCGTGAACGCGGTACACTATCCTTGTGCTGACTCGTAACGTGATCGAAAAACTCATTGCGGCGGCGGACGCGCAGCCCGTGCGTGTGAACGCCGCCGCGTGCTTGAACGCAAAACACAAAGAACGCCATTGCGACGCGTGTCTGGCGTGTCCGACCGATGCGATTCAGCTGCGCGGCGCGCAGGTGGAACTCGATTCGGCGCGCTGCGTTGAATGTGGTTTGTGCGCGGCGGTGTGCCCGACCCGCGTGTTTACAACTCAAGAGAACGACGCCGCCATTCTGAACGCGGTCGCCGTGTTTGCGAACGTCGAATTTGCGTGCCCGCGCAAGACGGATTTCGAGACGACGCGCGCGCCAAAGGTCGCGGGGGCGCGTCAAGTTACCTGCCTCGCGCGGCTCTCGCCGGAACTGTTGACCTCGCTCGCGGCGGAACACGAAACCGTCTGGCTCGACGATTCGCCCTGCGCGGACTGTCCGATCGGCGCGCGCGCCCACCCCCAGATTCTCGCGGCGCGCGACGCGGCGAATCGTCTGCTTGCGGCGTGGAATCGGGGCGGCGTGGTCCGCTGTTACGCCGATTCGGAACTGGGCGCGGCGCGGAAGGTTGGACGCATCGGCAATCCGAACGAATCGCTGTCACGGCGCGAGTTCTTTTCGTTCTTCCGGAGCAACGCCGGACGCGCGGTGGTGGCAGCATCGTTGAGCGGATCGCCCAAAGCGGATTCGGACCGCGTCGCCCCGGACAGCGAGACGTTCTCTCGCGCGCTCGCGAAACTGGGAACGCCGGCGGCGGAGACCGTGGCGAGCGAGCGACTGGCGACGATTCAGGTCGCCGAATCGTGTACTGCTTGCGGACTGTGCGCCAAGATTTGCCCGACCCACGCGATGGAATTTCGCGCCGACGGCGGCTATTACGTGTTGGCGATCCAGCCGCGTATGTGTCTCGGCGACGCGTGCGGGTTGTGCGCGCTCATCTGCCCGGCGCACGCGATCACTCTGACTCCCGGCATCGCGCGGGACGCGCTGACGGTGAGCGATCCAGCGCCCCTGCGC
>DAIDTM010000374.1 GCA_027457205.1 Anaerolineae bacterium
GCGCCGCTCGATTGTTTTATTTAACGAGAACCGCCGGTTGCTGCGCGAGGTGTACGCGATCAAGCGCGAGACGCCGTGGCTGCTCTCCATCGACGAAGCGTATGTGCTGGTCAACCTGGGCGGCTTGATCCCGCGCGAGGAGCACAACGAACTGCTCGCCGCGCTGATTCCGCAAATCAAAGCGCGCACCGCGAAGAAGCAGGACAAGATTCGCGTCGTGTTCGAAGGCGGCTTTTGCGAGCAGCCGCCGCTCGATCTGCTGCGCGTCATCGGTCAGTCGTGCTACGTGGTCGACGACGATCTGCTCATCGGCTTGCGTTGGATTTTGGAGGATGTGCCGACCGCTGGCGATCCGCTGATGAACCTTGCCGACGCGTACCTGAACAAATCGTCCTACAGTCCGGTGGAGCACGATCTCCGCAAGCCGAAGGAAAAGATGCTGCTCGAACGCATGAAGACCTCGAATGCCCAGGCGGCGATTGTCACTGCCGCGAAGATGTGCGAGCCTGGACTGGAAGAACAGGTCGCGTACAGCAAATCGTTCGACGAACTCAACATTCCCTATTTCATCAGCGAGTTCGAAGAGAAGATGACGGCGTTCGATCACATGCAGATTCAGTTGGAAACGTTCGTGGAGAATATCCTTTTCGAATGACCGAAGATGGACGACGGACGACGGAAGCTTCCGTCATTCGTCATCCGTCCTCCGTCAGGGAGCACATAGAATGGCTGACAAACCAGACGGACACGAAATCATCGGGCGCGGCAACGCGGAGGGCGGACGCTTGTTCCGCGAGTGGTTCGCGACGCTGACCGGCGCGGCGGAACGCGGTGAGCCGACCGCGTACGTTTTCGTCATGGGCAGCATCGCCGAAGTGCTGCGCGCGTTCGATATGCATCTCGTCTTCCCCGAAATCAATTCGCTGCAAACCGCGGTGCGCCGCGTCGCGCACGAATATCTCAACACCGCCGAAGACTATGGCTATTCGCCGGACATTTGCGGCTACGTCAAAGCCGACGTCGGCGTGCAGCTACGCGGCGGGCAACATCCGATGGGCAAGATTCCCAAACCCTCGCTCGCGATCCTGACAAACGCGTGCAACACGTACTTGAAATGGGGCGAAATCTGGGAGCGGATGTACCAGCCGAAAGTGTTCGCGCTCGATGCGCCCGGTTCGCGCAGCGCGAGCACGCAGAACTGGGGCGCGAGCAATCCGGACTTCGAGCACGACCGCAAGTACGTCGAATATCAACTGCGCGAACTGATCACGGTTTGCGAAGGCATCACCGGCAAGAAATTCGACATCGACCGGCTGCGCGAGACGATGCGCTATACCAACGAGATGACCGCGGCGTACGCGCGTTTGCTCGAAGTGAACAAGGCGATTCCCGCGCCGTACAACGCGCTGAACGAAGGGACGATCTACCTTGGCGTCGCGAACGCCTTGCGCGGCACTGCGGAAGGCGCCAAGTACTTCCAAGACCTCGTCGAGGAGATGGAGTACAAAGCCGCGCACAAGATCGGCACGCTGCCGCAGGAAAAATATCGCTTGACCTTTGTCGGCGTGCCGTGCTATCCGATCTTCCGCCGATTCTACGAACTTTTCTCCGAATGGGGCGGCACGTTCGTCAGTTCGACCTACCTGAACTTTGCCTCGGGCGGAACTGATTGGGGATTTCAGTACGATCTCAATCGTCCGATGGAGAGTCTCGCCGAGGGCACGTTGGTCGGTCTGCGGCGCGCGATGGACGCGATGTTCTTCCAGAACCAATGGCTGATCGACTCGATCGATCCGTTTCACATCGATGGCATCGTTTACCACCCGATCAAATCGTGCCGCACCGTCTCGACTGGGCTTGCCGACAATCGCCGCGCGGTCATGGAAGCGCGCGATGTCGCGACCCTCTTTATCGAATCGGATATGATGGACAAGCGCGTGGTCTCGGAAGCGCAGATGAAGAACCGCATCGACGCGTTCTTTGAAGGACTGGCGACGCGCAAGTTGCACGCGCACGCGACAGCAGCGTAAAAAATAAAACGTAAAACGTAAGGCGTGAGTTTACGTTTCACGGAGGATATATGGCATACGCAGCAGGAGTGGATGTTGGATCGACTCAAACGAAAGCGATCGTGATCGACGAGCACGGTAAGATCGTCGGTCGCGCATTGATCGATACCGGTTCGAATGTAGTCACCGCCGCGGAGAAGTCGTTCCTCGCCGCGCTGGAAGCCGGCGGCATTGCCGAATCCGAAGTCGGCTATGTCGTTGGCACCGGGTACGGGCGTTACAAGGTGACGTTCGGCGATACGCAGATCACCGAGATCAGTTGTCACGCGCGCGGCGCGGTGCATATGTTCCCCGGCACGCGCACTGTGCTCGATATGGGCGGGCAGGACACCAAGGCGATTCGCGTGCAGCCCAACGGCGAAGTCATCGACTTTTCGATGAACGATAAATGCGCGGCGGGCACGGGACGCTTTTTGCAAGCCGCGGCGTTCGCGCTGGAAATACCGCTGCCCGAACTCGGACTCGTCGCGCTGCGCGCGGAGAAAGCCGTGCCGATCACGACGACATGCACCGTCTTCGCCGAATCGGAAGTCTTGTCCTGGCTCGGCAAGGGCAAAAAGATCGAAGACATTTTGCTCGGCGTGCATCGTTCAATTGGCACGCGGTCGATGGCGCTGCTGCGCCGCGTCGGCGTCGAACCGGAAGTGACCTTCACCGGCGGCGTTACAAAGAATCCGGGCATGGTCCAAGTGCTGAATGAGATGCTTGGACTCAAGGTGAACGTGGGCGCGGAATCGCACATGATGGGCGCGCTCGGCGCGGCGCTCTTCGCGCTCGACCGCATCAAAGGCAGCCGCGAGCCAGTCGCCGTCAAGGAAGGTGTGGGATGATTTATACCGTGGGGATCGATGTGGGATCGACCTATACCAAAGCGGTCATCCTGAGCGAAGACAATCAACTCGTCGGCAAGGGAATGATCACCACAGGATTCAAATTGATCGAAGCCGCGCAGCGCTCGTATCAGCAGGCGCTGGCGCAGGCGGGACTGAAGGAAGACCAGGTGTCGTACATCGCGACGACCGGCTATGGTCGCTTCCTGATTCCATTCCGCGATGTCTATGTGACAGATTTGTCCGCGCACGCGCGCGGCGCATGTTACTTTTTCCCGAACACACGCACGGTGCTCGACGTGGGCGGGCAGACGATGAAGGCGAGCAAGGTCGAAGCCGGCGGCAAGGTGAAATCGTTTCGCCTCAACGATAAATGCGCCGCGGGCACCGGCGCGTTCCTCGAAAAGACCGCGCGCTATATGAACTACAAGATCGAAGAGATCGGTCCGTTGATGGCGACCTCGAAAGAGCCGGTGACAATCTCCAGCGTGTGCGCAGTATTCGCGGAATCGGAAGTGATCAACCACGTCTCCGCGGGCGCGACGCCGGCAGACATCATGCACGGCGCGATGGTCTCGCTGGTCGATCGCTCGGTACAGTTGATGAAGCGCGTCGGCGCGGAGCCGGAGTACACGCTCGTCGGCGGCATTCTGCGCTTTGAGACGATGGCGCGCGTCGTCAGCGAAAAACTGAATGCGAAGGTGAACGTGCCGCCGGACGATTGGCCGCAGTACACCGCGGCGGTTGGCGCGGCGATCCTCGCGCATCGCCGTTTGCAAAAGCTGCACGATGCGAGCGAGAGCGAAGAAGCGGACGCGGTTGCGGCGTAATCGAAATGGAAATTCCGACGCAGCAAGAGATTGTCGAACAAGAGAAGCAAATCATCGCGGACGGTTGGACGCGGCAGTTCACCACGTTCCCGAACCGCGTGCAGGAGTACATCGATCTCTACCAAGCGGCGGGGCTGGAAGTGCGCGTCGAGAACTGGGCGCTGACGACGGACGCCGACCCATCGTGCAACGACTGCGCGCTGATCGGCATCATGCGGACGATTTTTACGCGGAAGAAGGGAAACACGGAAACAAGTACACAAGTAGACAAGTAAACAGGTTACACCACTTGTCTACTTGTGTACCTGTTTACTTGGTACGCGGTTGGAGGAGACGAACATGGCAGTCACCATCGATCTGAGCGGTAAAAGCGCGATTGTGACCGGCGGCGGGCGCGGCATTGGACGTGAGACCGCGCTGCTGCTCGCGCAAGCCGGCGCGAAGCTGACGATTGCCGACATGGACGAGGCGAGCGCGCAGCGCGTGGCGGAAGAAATTCGCGGCAAGGGCGGCGCGGCAATCGCCGCGCGCACTGATGTCACGCGCGCGGAGGAGACGCAGCAAATGGTACGCGCCGCGCTCGCCGCGCACGGACGCGTGGATATTTTAGTGAACAATGCCGCGGTGTGGACGACCAAACTGTTCAAAGACATGACGCCGCAGGATTACGACCGCGACATTCGCGTCACGCTCTACGGCGCGCTGAACTCGTCGCGCGCCGCGCTCGATCCGATGATGGAGCAAAAGTACGGACGCATCGTCAATCTGATTTCGGACGCGGGACGCATCGGCGAGCCGTACTTGACGGTTTATTCCGCGGCGAAGGGCGGCGTCGCGGCGTTCACCAAAGCGCTGGCGAAGGAAGTCGGGCGGTACAACATCACGGTGAACGGCGTCGCGCCGTGAATTACGAACACGCCCTGCGCGCAAGGTTTCATCGAAGGCGCGGGCGGCGCGGAGAAGATCGCCAAAGCGTACCCGCTGCGCCGACTCGCGGAACCGATCGACATCGCGAACGTCATTCTGTTTCTCGCGTCTGATCTATCGGCGTACATGACCGGACAGATTTTCAGCGCGAGCGGCGGGTACACGACAGTTGGATAAATGAGCCAATCACCCAATGAGCCAAATTGAAGATGTCTCCGGTCATTGACTTTCATATCCACATCGGACGCTCCGAAATGTGGAAGCCCTGGGTCTTTGAGTGGGCGGTCAACAATCTGAACGAAGCCGACCGCGCGCGCGGTCCGCAAAAGATGCTCGACACAGTCGCCGCGTCGAAAGAGACGCTCGAAAAGCATCTCGACGAATGCGGCGTGAATTACGCGGTCGTCCTCGCCGAGGAAAGCCCGATCACGACCGGCATCACGCCCAACGATTACGTCGCTGATTTTTGCCGGGGCAGCCAGCGACTGCTGCCGTTTTGCAGCGTCAACCACAACTTGCGCGCGAATCCCGCGCAGGAGTTAGAACGACTCGTGACCACAGAAGGATTTCGCGGACTGAAGCTCTATCCAACCTACCATCACTTTTACACGAACGATCCGGCGGTTTATCCGATGTACGCCGTCGCACAATCGCTCGGCATCCCCGTGATGGTGCACACCGGCTCGTCGGTCTTTCGCGGCGCGCGGCTCAAGTACGGCGACCCGCTGCCGCTCGACGATGTCGCGGTGGATTTTCCGAATTTGAAGATCGTGATGGCGCACAGCGGGCGCGGCTTTTGGTACGATCGCGCGTTCTTTCTCGCGCGGATGCACGAGAATGTCTACATGGAAATCGCCGGTCTGCCGCCACAGCGACTGCTGGAATATTTTCCCGAATTCGAGCGGAACGCGGACAAGATCATCTTCGGCTCGGATTGGCCTGGAATGCCGTACATCGCGCGCAACATCGAGTTGATTCGCGCGCTGCCGCTGAAAGACAACACGAAAGAAAAGATTCTGGGCGGGAATGCGGTGCGCATTCTGGGGATCAAATAGGAGTGACGCAATGACCAAGCAATTGATGTCCGGCGATCAAGCCATCGCGCGCGGCGCGTGGGAAGCCGGCGTAATGTTCGCGGCAAGTTATCCCGGCACGCCGGCGACGGAAATCCTCGAAAGTCTGGCGCACTATCCGGAGATCCACGCGCAATGGTCGGTCAACGAAAAGGTCGCGTTCGATCAGGGAATGGGCGCGGCAATCGCTGGCGTGCGCGCGTTCGTATCGATGAAGCACGTCGGCGTGAACGTCGCGGCGGATTCGTTCATGGTCTTTCCGTACGCCGGCACGAACGCCGGTTTCGTCCTCATCAGCGCGGACGACCCCGGCACGCACTCGTCACAGAACGAGCAGGACAACCGCTACTTTGCCAAGTTTGCCAAAGTGCCGCTGCTCGAGCCGTCCGACAATCAAGAGGCGAAGGATTACGTGAAACTGGCGTACCAGATCAGCGAGCAATTCGAGACGCCAGTGATGCTGCGCGTGACGATGCGCCTCGCGCATACCAAAGGGCTGGTGGAGCACGGCGAGCGTTCGACCGCGCCGAAGAAACCGTTCGTGAAAGACAATTTGAAATGGGTGGTACCGCCGTTTGCCAAAGCGCACCGCTCGCCGCTCGAAAACAAAATGCGCGCGATGGAACAGTACGCCGAGACGTTCCCAGCGAACAAGATCGAGAAAGGTACCGGCAAAGCCGATTTTGGCGTCATCACGAGCGGCGTGATCTTCCAGTACGCGCGCGAAGTCCTGCCCGACCCTGATTTCTTCAAACTCGGATTGACCTTTCCCCTGCCCAAGCAAAGACTCCTCGACTTTTGTTCCCAGTACCAAAAAGTGTACGTCATCGAAGAAAGCGAACCGTTCCTCGAAGAGCAACTTCGTTTCTGTGGGATTCGGAATATCGCCGGCAAAGAAATGTTCACGAACATCGGCGAGCTATCGCCGGAACTGATCGCGCAGCAAATGAACGGCACCATCGCGCCAACTGATTTTTCGAAAGAGATTTCCACGCCGGCGCGCCCGCCGATGTTGTGCATCGGCTGCCCGCACCGCGGTACGTTCACCGCGCTCAATCGCATCAACGGCATCACCGTTACTGGCGACATCGGCTGCTACACGCTCGGCGGGCTGCCGCCGTACAACACGATGAACACGTCGTTCGAGATGGGCGGCTCGATTGGGCAGGCGTTCGGCTTTGAAAAAGCTGGCGAGCCGCGCACCGTCGCGATCATCGGAGACTCGACGTTCCTGCACAGCGGCATTCCACCGTTGCTCGACGCGGTGTACAACAAGGGCAAGACGACGGTCGTCATCGTC
This sequence comes from Anaerolineae bacterium, assembly GCA_027457205.1. Lineage (GTDB taxonomy): Bacteria > Chloroflexota > Anaerolineae > UBA4142 > UBA4142 > DAIDTM01. The sequence continues at coordinate 7,030 of DAIDTM010000374.1, forward strand.
GATAATCGTACGACCGGGATGACCGGGCAGGAGAACCACGCCGGCACCGGCAAGGGTATTCATGGCGAGCCAGCCAAGCAGGTCGATTACGAAAAAATCTGCCGCGCGCTTGGCGTCGAGTTCGTCAAGCACGCGAGCGCGTTCCGCCCGGAAGAAGTGGAAGGCGCAGTGCGCGAGGCGATCAAGTTCGATGGTCCCTCCGTCGTGATCTCGGAAGGACCGTGCGTTCTCATACCGGAAGAGAAATCGAAACCAAAAGTCGCGTTCACGGTCGTCGCGGACGAGTGCATCGCGTGCGGGCTGTGCTTCCACACCGGTTGCCCGGCAATTCTGGAAAGCGCGGAGACGTACCGCGCGAGCGCGAGCCAAAAGCCACGACCCAAAGCCATCATCGATCCGCTGATCTGTGTTGGCTGTACGTTGTGCGCGGCGGTGTGCCCGCCGGAATGCATCGTGCGCGTGGATGGCAAGCCGTGGGGCGCGTGAGAACAGTCGCCAGTCGCCCGTCGTCAGTCGTCAGAAAAAAACGGAAACGAGTTGCGCAAGAAATTTGGGATTACGTTAACAAGGACAAATTCGCGCAGTCGCTAGGAATCGAGTTGCTGGAACTGCGCGAAGGGTACGCCAAGTGCGCGATGGTCGTGAAGAAATCAATGTCGAACTTTCACGGCTCGACGCACGGCGGCGCGATCACCACGCTCGCCGACGCGGCGTTTGCGGCGGCGTGTAACTCGTACGGACAGCGGACCGTGGCGCTCGCGGTGACGATCAATTTTATCGAAGCGGTCAAGCCGGGCACACGGCTGATCGCCACGGCGGAAGAGGAAGCGGCGAGCGCGCGTATCGGTTTGTACCATCTCGTCGTGATGGACGAGGGCGGCAAGGTCGTCGCCTCTTCGCACGCGACAGCGTATCGAAAAAACGAATGGTTTCATAAACGTTCGAACGTTGAAACGTTGAAACGGGGTTGAGCATGACACACAATTTTCTGTTTGCGGGTGTGGGCGGTCAGGGCGTAGTCTTGGCGAGCGAAGTGCTCGCGCTCGTCGCGGCGGCGGAGGGTTACGATGTGAAACAGGGCGAGGTGCACGGCGCGGCGCAGCGCGGCGGCGCGGTCGTTAGCCACATTCGCTTTGGCGAGCGCGTGTACTCGCCGCTGAATTTGCGCGGGCAAGTCGATGTCATGGTCGCGTTCGAGAAGCTCGAAGCGGTGCGGCACGCGCACTATTTAAAGCCGGGCGGCGTTCTCATCGTCAACGATCATCGCATCGAGCCGACGTACTTGAATACTGCCGTCAAGTATCCTGAAGACCCGATTGGCTTTTTGAAAACCAAGTCGTATCGCGTCCTGAGCTTGAATGCAACCGAGACCGCGCGTGTGCTCGGCAACGAGCGTGTGTCGAGTCTGGTCATGCTGGGCGCGGTGTCGAAATTCACTCCTCTCAAAGCAAGTTCGTGGGACGAGGTGCTGCAAGACCGCATCCCCGCGAAATATCTCGAACTGAACCGGCGCGCGTTTGCGGAAGGGCAACGAACCATGGCGTAGCGCTCTCGCGCGCGACGCGGCGCGTCCGTAAGGAGGTGATGGAGAGCCACAATCTGGAACGCTTTACTGATGAAGGGAAAAGCATTCAAACCAAGGGAGGAGTGAGATGAAAGTTCGAAATGTTTTGCTGATGGCGGCAATGACGCTTTCGATTCTGGTAGTGGCTGCTGCCTGCGCCCCCGCACCGACGCCTGCGCCCACTGCCGCGCCGCCCACAACCGCGCCTGCCGCGCCGACGACTGCCC